>NZ_JAOCGL010000014.1:0-57629 GCF_029842485.1 Stenotrophomonas sp. GD03777 | reverse complement strand
CGCCTGGTGCCAGCACCAGCGTCAGTGCATCGGCGCTGGTCACTTCGCGGGTTTCACGAACGAACGCGAATGGATTGCTGCGGAAATCCGCGCCCTCGCCATCGCGGTAGATTTCGGCGCGGTAGCGTACGCCAGGTTCCAGGAAGCCCAGTGACACCGGCAGCACGCGGCCGTGCTCGTCGGTGATGCTGCCGAGGAACCAGTCGCGGCTGTTGCGGTCGCGGCGCACGATCGTCACGTAGTCACCCACTTCGCCATCGAGCACGCGGCTCTGCTCCCAGTCCACCGCCACGTCCTCGATGAAACGGAACGCCTCGCGATGCTGCAGGTAGTGTTCGGGCAGGTCGGCGGCCATCTGGATCGGGCTGTACAGCACCACGTACAGCGCCAGTTGGCGGGCCAACGTACTGGGGATGGCCTGGCCGTGGCGGCCCTTCAGGCTGAGGATGCCGGGGGTGTAATCCATCGGCCCGGCCAGCATGCGGGTGAACACCAGGTTGACCTCGTGCTCCGGCGGGTTCGGTGGCTGGCCCCAGGCGTTGTACTCCATGCCGCGTGCGCCTTCGCGCGAGATCCAGTTGGGATAGGTGCGGCGCAGGCCGGTATCCTTGATCGGCTCATGCGGGTTCACCGACAGATGGCGGCGCGCCGCTTCCTGCACCACCTTCAGATGGTGGCGGGCCATGAACTGCCCGTCGTGCCACTCGCGCCACGGCGGGCCCCCCGTGGGATTGCGGCGGTCGACCTGGCCGTCGTCGCAGACGTAGCCGGTCTTGAACTGGTCCACGCCCAGCCGTGCGTACAGGTCCAGCGCGGCGCCAAGCTGGTCCTCGTAGTGCTCGATGGCGCAGCCGGTTTCATGGTGGCCGATCAGGTGCACACCCTTTTTTAGGCCATACGCCGACAGCGCTTCAATGTCGAAATCGGGCGTGGCGCGGGTGAAATCGAAGTCGTAGCCATTGCCGACCCAGTTGCCGTCCCAGCCCGGATTCCAGCCTTCCACCAGCACGCCGCGGAAGCCGTGTGCAGCGGCGAAATCGATCACCTTCTTCGTCTTGGCGGTGGTGGCCGCGTGCTTCGGCCCGGTCGCCCAGCTCTCGTTGTCCAGGTGCATCGACCACCACACGCCCAGGTACTTGGCTGGCTTCACCCAGCTCACATCGCCCAGCGCGTTGGGTTCGTTGAGGTTGAGGATCAGGTCCGATTCGACCAGGCCGCCGGCACGGTCGGCGATCTGCAGCGTGCGCCACGGCGTGGCGAAGGGCAGGGTGCGGCGCACCTTCCAGCCTTCGGCCGAGGGCGACAGCTCCGCGCGCAGGCGCTGTCCCCCGCTGCGGCGCAGCCACATGCCGGCGTAGTCCACCAGCGCGGCCTCGTGAATGGCCACATGCAGGCCATCGCGGCTGCGCAGGGTCATCGGCGTATGCACCAGCGGTACTTCGTGCAGCGGGGTGCGCTGGTACAGGTACTCGTAGTGGATCGGTTCGCCAGCGGGAATCCACCAGGCGATGGAATCCTGCGCGATGGCGAACTCGGTCAGTTCGTCATCGATGATCGCCTCGTGCAGGTTCGGTTGTTCGGGAAACACGTAGCGGAAGCCGAGGCCATCGTCGTAGACGCGGAACACCACATCCAGCCGGCGCTTGCTGCCGGTGGTTTCGGCCAGCTGCACGGTCAGCTCGTTGTAGTGGTTGCGGGTGAGCCGGCGTTCGCCCCACGGCTGTTCCCAGGTGTCATCCACGCTGTGCCGCTGCTGGCCCAACAGGGTGAAATCGCGGTCCAGGCGACCGTCGCGCAGGGCGAAGCCGAGCTTCGAATCCTCCACCACAGTGTCGCCCAGGCGCTCGACCCGGTAGCGGGCCGTGCCGCCGTCCAGCACCAGGCTGACCTTCAACACCTTGCCCGGAGAGTCGACGCTGACCACCTGCGGCGCGGCCTGCGCCAGCGTGGCTATTCCCAGCAGCGCCAGACCGAACAGATGCGCGAGCGCGGTACGTACAGCAGTGAGTGACATCGGCATTTCCCCTCCCAAGGCGCCGTTGGCAGACCCGGACCATAAGCCAGCGCGGCAGGTGCGCTACCGCGTGACGCCATGAATACGTATGCAACTGGACGCAGCCGACAGCCCCGCGTCTACCATGGGGCCAGGGCACCTTGAGGGAGGGGCCGCGCCCGCCCGCCGGCAACGTCGGTGCGGACCTACAACGCGTGCAGAGAGGGAGGGAGGCCGACGGGCGCAAGCCGGTCCGCCGCTTCGATGCTGAAGATCATTTGCCTGACCGCTGCCCTGGGGGCAGCGCTGGGATCGACCGCGCAGGCGGCCGACCTGCAATTCGATGGCCGCCATGCGCGTGCCGAAGCCGCTGCCAACGGCAGCTTCGTGCTGCATGCGCCGAAGGGCGATGTGCATATCGCGCCGATGCCGATGCGCAGCCAGACCGGCAGCGTGATGTTCGATGCCCTGTTCGCGCTGGCCCAGCAGGAGATGGACCAGGACCGCGTGGACGCGATTCGCGATCCCGCGTTCGACGAAGGCCGACCGGTGCCGTGCGAGTGCTTCCAGACCGGCGCGCGCTGGCCCTATGTGTGGACGCGCGATGTCAGCTTTGCCGCCGATCTGGCGCTCGCACGCCTGGACCCGAAGCGCACCCGGCAGTCGCTGCAGTTCAAACTGTCGGCGGCGCGCGACGGGCACACGCCCGGCCTGTTTGTGGCGCAGGACACCGGTTCCGGTGGCAGCTGGCCGATCAGCAGCGACCGCGTGGTGTGGTTCCTGGCGGCTCGTCAGCTGCTGGAGGATCGCGCATTTGCCGACCAGGTCTGGCAGGCGCTGCAGGGCACGCTGGCGCAGGACCGCGCGATAGTGTTCGACGCGCAGATGGGCCTGTACCGTGGCGAGACTTCGTTCCTGGACTGGCGCGAGCAGACCTATCCGGACTGGACCCGCGAGGACGTGCGCTTCATCGGTGATTCCTATGCACTGTCCACCAACGTGCTGCACTACCAGGCACTGCGCCTGGCCGAACGCCTGGCCGGGCAACACGGCGATGCCCGCGCGGCCGATTACAAGGCCTGGGCCGACGCATTGGCGCAGCAGATCGATGCGCGCTTCTGGCGCGAGGATATCGGCCAGTACATGAGCTACATCGGCGAAGCGGCGCACCCGGTGCCGTACGCCAAGGTCGATCTGCTCGGCCTCTCGCTGGGCATCCTTGCCGAGGTGCTGCCGCCCGAGCGCGCGCGGCGTGCGCTGGCGGCGTATCCGATGGGGCCAGCCGGCAGCCCGGTGGTCTGGCCGCAGGAAGCACAACAGCCGATCTATCACAACCGGGCGATCTGGCCGTTCGTCAGTGCCTACTCGCTGCGTGCGGCGCGGCAGCTGGACGATGCGCCGCGCATCGCCGCCGAGATCCGCTCGCTGATGCAGGGTGCCGCGCTGGCCGGTTCCAACATGGAGAACTACGAGCTGGTCAGCCAGGCCGTGCATGTCGAGGAAGGCGCGCTGAGCGGCCCGGTGGTCAACTCCGAACGCCAGCTGTGGTCGGTGGCCGGGTATCTGTCGATGGTGGTCGAAGGCGTGTTCGGCGTGCAGGACGATGGCCGCGTGCAGCCCAAGCTGCCGGCCGCGCTGGTCCCCGAACTGTTCGGCAAGCAGCGCCGCATCTCCCTGGAGGCCGATGGCAAGCGCTATGTGCTGGAGCGGCCGAAGCAGGTGGGTGATGGCCTGCTGGTGGCGGGCCAGGTAAAGACGCGTGGTGCCACCACCACCGTGCAGCTGGTGGCCACCGCAGCGGCACCGCGCAGCGTGGCGACGACGGCCGACGCCAATGCGCGCGCACCGGCCACGCCGGCCGCACCGCAGGCGCGACGCAAGGGCAGGGGCTGGAACATCGAGGTCGCTGCCGGCCAGGTGCTGTGGCAGGACGGTCGCGCGCTCACCGCCAGCAATGGCCTGGCACGCATCGGTGACGATGGCCTGCAGCATTGCCTGAGCCTGACCCGGCGCGACGGCGCATTGGAATCGCTGCACAGTCCGATGGTCTGCGTCGGTCCGCAGCAGCGACTGAAGGGTGCCGAGCGCTGGCAGTTCACCTCGGCCAAGGCGGGGCAGGTGCGCCTGCGCCTGCAGTACAGCAACGCGAATGGGCCGATCAACACGGGCGTGACCGCCGCTGTGAAGCAGCTGGCGCTGCAGTGCCCTGGCCAGCCGTTGCAGCGGCACGCCGTCACCCTGCCGCACAGCGTGGCCGTGCAGGACTCGACCTCGGCGACGTTCCCGGTGCCGAAGGGCCGATGCACGGTCACGCTTGAAGAGGGCTTCAACATGAGCACACTGCAGCATTTCGCGCACTACACCGGGGGCAAGGGCGGGCGCGACGGCGTGCTCAACCAGGCGCAGGTGCAGGCGCTGACGGTGGCGCCCGTGGCTGTAGAGGACGCACGATGAATCGCCCCGCCAAACCCCAGCTGTCGTTCTGGCAGATCTGGAACATGTGTTTCGGTTTTCTCGGCATCCAGTTCGGCTTCGCCCTGCAGAATGCCAACGCCAGCCGCATTTTCGAGACGCTGGGCGCGGACATCGACGCGGTACCGGGGCTGTGGATCGCCGCGCCGCTGACCGGCCTGCTGGTGCAGCCGGTGATCGGTTACCTGTCCGATCGCACCTGGACGCGCTGGGGGCGGCGCCGTCCGTTCTTCATGATCGGTGCGGTGCTGACCACGCTGGCCCTGCTGGTGATGCCGAATTCACCGACGCTGTGGATCGCGGCCGGCACGCTGTGGGTGCTCGATGCCTCGATCAACGTATCGATGGAGCCGTTCCGAGCCTTCGTCGGCGACCAGCTGGCGCCACGCCAGCGTCCGGCCGGCTATGCGATGCAGAGCTTCTTCATCGGCGTGGGCGCCATCGTCGCCAGCTTCCTGCCGTTCATCCTGGCCCACTTCGGCGTTGCCAATACGGCCGCCGCCGGTGAGGTGCCGGACACCGTGCGCTATGCGTTCTACTTCGGCGCGGCGGTGCTGCTGGCGGCGATCACCTGGACGGTGGTCAGCACCCGCGAATATTCACCAGCAGAACTGGCTGCCTTCGATGATGCCGAGCCGCCGGCGCATCATGCGGGAGCGGTGATCAACGGCCCGGCGCCATGGACGCGGGTGGCCCTGTGGCTAGGGCTGGGTGTGCTGTTGGCGCTGCTGATCACCTGGCGGCAAGGCGACAGGATGCTGTACGTGCTGGCAGGCCTGTGCGCCGGCTACGGCCTGCTGCTGGCGGCCGCGCGCGCGTTGCCGGCCACGCATATGCTGGCCGCCATCGTCGGCGACCTGCGCGCAATGCCGGTCACCATGCGCCGCCTGGCGTGGGTGCAGTTCTTCTCGTGGTTCGCGCTGTTCGCCATGTGGATCTACACCACCGCTGCGGTGGCCGGTACCCACTTCGGTTCGACCGATCCACAGTCGGCCGCCTACAACGAAGGTGCCAACTGGGTGGGCGTGCTGTTTGGCGCCTACAACGGCTTCGCTGCGCTGGCGGCGGTGCTGATTCCGCCGATGGTGCGTGCGATCGGCCTGCGCTGGAGCCACCTGGTCAACCTGTGGCTGGGCGGCGCCGGCCTGGTCTCGCTGATGTTCATCCGCGACCCGCACTGGCTGCTGCTGTCGATGGTGGGTGTGGGCTTTGCCTGGGCCTCGATCCTGTCGTTGCCGTATGCACTGCTGTCCGACAGCGTGCCGGCGTCGAAGATGGGTGTGTACATGGGCATCTTCAATTTCTTCATCGTGATCCCGCAGCTGGTGGCGGCCAGCGCGCTTGGCTTTGCCCTGCGCGCATGGCTGGGTGGCCAGCCGATGCATGTGCTGGTGCTGGGCGGCTGCAGCCTGTTCCTGGCCGGCCTGTGCGTGCTGCGGGTTCCGTCCCGTCCGGAGGTGGTGTGATGCGTGGTGTCCTGGCTGTTGCTGTTTCCCTTGCCCTGTTCGCCGGCGAGGCCGCGGCCGCGCCGCGCCCGGACTACGTCGGCACCACCGAGCCGTTCGCCAGCGATGCGGTGTACTTCGTGGTCACCGACCGCTTTGTCAACGGTGATCCGTCCAACGACCATCGTGACCAGGGTGGCGCGCACCGCACCTTCGATATCCCGGTGCCGTGCCCGGACAAGGTGGACGGCAACATCGGCTATCTCGGCGGCGACTTCCGTGGCGTGCTCGACAATGCGCAGTACATCCGCAACCTGGGCTTCGGTGCGGTGTGGATCACGCCCATCGTCGACAACCCGGACGAGGCCTTTACCGGCAGCAAGCCGATCAGCTGCACCAGCACGCTGACCGACCGCGGCAAGACCGGTTACCACGGCTACTGGGGCATCAACTTCTACAAACTCGACGAGCACCTGCCGAGCAGGAACCTGGACTTCGCCGGGCTGACCAAGGGCCTGCACGGTGCTGGCT
This sequence comes from Stenotrophomonas sp. GD03777, assembly GCF_029842485.1. Classification (NCBI taxonomy): domain Bacteria; kingdom Pseudomonadati; phylum Pseudomonadota; class Gammaproteobacteria; order Lysobacterales; family Lysobacteraceae; genus Stenotrophomonas; species Stenotrophomonas sp. GD03777. Next base: position 51,188 of record NZ_JAOCGL010000014.1, on the reverse strand, counting down.
TGAAGGTGGTGCTGGATATCGTAGGCAACCACGGTTCGCCGGCCTGGACCATGCCGACACGGCAGCCGCAGTTCGGGCAGATCTTCGACAAGGACGGAAAACTGATCGCCGACCACCAGAACCTGCCGCCGCAGAAACTGGATCCGAAGCACAACCCGTTGCACGCGTTCTACAACAACATCGGTCCGGTCGACAGCAAGGACGGCTCGATCTTCGACGGCAACCTGGCCGAGCTGTCGGACTTCAACCAGGACAATCCGGCGGTGATGGACTACCTGGTCGGCGCCTACCTGCAATGGACCGCGCAGGGCGTGGACGCATTGCGCATCGATACTATCGGCTGGCTGCCGCACCCGTGGTGGCATGAATTCGTCAAGCGCATCCGCGCCGAGCATCCGGGCATGTTCATGTTCGGCGAAGCGTTCGACTACGATGCCGCGCGCATCGCCGAGCACACCTGGCCCGCCAACGCGAACGTGAGCGTGCTCGATTTCCCATTGCGCGGCGCGCTGGAGCAGACCTTCGGCACCGCCGCCAAGGGCTTCGAGACACTGACCGAGCCGCTGCACCTGAGCGGCGGACCGTACGCCAACCCGTACGAGCTGATGAGCTTCTACGACAACCACGACATGCCGCGCCTGCAGGCCAGCGACGATGGCTTCATCGATGCGCACAACTGGCTGTTCACCGCGCGCGGCATTCCGGTGGTCTACTACGGTTCGGAGACCGGCTTCATGCGTGGCCGCGCCGAGCATGCCGGCAATCGTGCGTACTTCGGCCAGCCGCGTGTGGATGCGGCGCCGAAGAGCCCGATCTTCGTGCCGCTGCAGCGTATCGCCAGGCTGCGCGAAGCCACCCCGGCGCTGCAGCGCGGCCTGCAGGTGAACGAGCGCCTGCAGGGCGATGAGGCCGTGTTCTTCCGCGTGCTGCAGCACGGTGACGTGACGCAGACCGCGCTGGTGCTGCTGAACAAGGGTGATGCGGCGCGCACCTTCGAGGTGGACCGCTACCTGCAGGCTGGCACGTGGCGTGATGCGCTGGATGGCGGCACGGTGAAGGTCGAGCAGCAGCTGAAGACTGACGTGCCGGCGCATGGGGTAAAGGTCTATGTGCTGGACGCCACCGTGCAGCAGCCGGCACTACCGGGGGGACCACATCCGGCACAATAGGCACCCCTCACGCCCTGCCGTACCGCCATGACCGACCTCGTCCCGCAGACCCCGATCGAAACCCTGCTGAAGGCGGCGATGGACGGGGCGGTGCCGATCCGCGCCTTCATGGAAGCCTTCGTCGCCTCCGAGGTGGTGCTGCAGACCGGCAGCCTGGTGACCCCCGATGGCAGCGGTTTCGACCCGCTGCTGTTCGACAAGCAGGGCACGCTGCACGTGGCCGTGTTCACCGATCCATCGCGGGTGGGCATCTACAGCCAGCAGGCCGAACACCAGATCCGCTGGCTGATGCTGGACGTGCTGCGCCGCGTGCCGGGTGGCTACGGCGTGGTGATCAATCCGGGCACCCCGCTGGGCTTCGAGATCTCGCCCAGCGGCATCGGCGAGATCCTGAAGGACTTCGCCCAGGGCTGATTGTCCTGTACAGCCGAGCCCATGCTCGGCTGCCGTTCGCGCAATGCCCGCTCAGTCGTGCAAGGCTCGACGCTACAGAAGGCTTCCCTTCGAACGCCGTCCGTGATCCCCTTAGGCGACATCGGGATCGAGGCCTGGTCATGGAGTTCAGGGTATTGCCTGCAGACGCAGCGGAACGACAGCAATTGGCGCAGTGGTACCACGCGCAATGGGGCCGGGACGCCGGCCTGACGCTGGAACAGGAACTGCAACGGCTCGACCCGCCGCAGGATGCTGAAGGTTTCCCGCACCTGATCGCCGCTTTCGAAGATGGGCAGGTGGTCGGTGCAGTCCAGCTCAAGCGCCGCGAGATGCAGGCCTTTCCACAGTACGAGTACTGGTTGGGCAGCGTATTCGTGGCCGACAGCCATCGCGGCCGCGGATTGGCCAGTGGTCTGGTCGAACAGGCTGCGGCACAGGCCGCGCGGATGGGCGTTTCCGACCTGTACCTGCAGACCGAGGCCCTGGATGGTGGTCTGTATGCGCGGCTGGGCTGGAAGCCGGTGCAGGAAGCCGACAACCGCAGCTATCGCGTGCTGGTGATGGTGCGCAGGTTGGCCGCATGAGCGCATCCACGGTACGCCATTCCCGCTCGGCCCTGATCTTCCTGATCGTGGCCATCGTTGCGGCGCTGGTGGCCATGCCCCTGCTGCGCGCGGTAGGCATGGTGCAGTGGCCGGTGTTTGTCATCGCCTGGCTGATCAACCTGGGCGCGGCTTGGCATCTGGCCCAGTGGGCGCGCCAGCAGGGGCGCTCGGGCTGGGCGTTCGGGGTACCGGCAGCGCTAGGTACGGTCGCCTCGATCGTGGTCTATGTGCTGTTGGCGTTGCTGGGGCCGAAGTCCCCGGTGCGCTGAACCTTCGCCGGCTGTCCTGGACAAGGTGCCGAGCAGGGCTCGGCACCACAGCAAGGCCGAGCCAAGCCCGCACGCGTTGCGTGGAGCGCCGGCGCACAGGCCGGCGCCCCCTCCCTCACATCGTCACCTTGCGCCGGTTGTCATCGCTCACCCGGTCGATCAGCTTGTTGTAGGGATCGAAGCCCGCTTCATCCGGCTTCTCGTCCACCGTCACCGTGATCTTCGGCTCGGCGCTGGTGATGTGGTGGCGCTGCAGGTACAGCACCTTCTGGTCGCGCTCCTTGCCCGACGGGCCGTTGGCGAACACGCCGATCTCGACCCAGTCATCCATCTTCGCGTCGCTCTCCTTGCCCTTGCCATCGGCGTACTGCTTGGCGGCGTGCAGGTCCAGGGTCACGTCGTAGCGCCCGTCATCGCGCTTGCGGGCGCTGGCGGCCATCACCCGGTTGTCGTAGAAGCTGATCTTCTCGAACAGATCGGTGACCAGCTGCTGGCGGTCAGCCGGGGTCTCGGCGCGGATGTAGCCCAGCAGCTCGCGTGAGGTGGTGTACGGCGGCTGCTGGTAGCCCTTGTCCTGCAGGAAGCGCTTCAACGCCCGGTTCAGGGCCTGCTCGCCGATTTCCTCGCGCAGCCGATAGAACACCAGCGAACCCTTCTGGTAGTGGATGTACTGCTGGTTCTCCACGCGCTCCAGCGGCTGTTCCTCGATGGCCTCGCCGCCGCGGCCGGACAGGTAACCGTCCAGCTCGCGCTTGAGGAACTGGCGCATATGCTGGCGGCCGTACTCCTGCTCCATCACCATCAGCGCCGAGTACTGCGACAACGATTCGGACAGCACCGTTGCGCCCTGCACGTTGGCACCAATCACCTGGTGCGCCCACCACTGGTGTGCGATCTCGTGCGCGGTCACGTAGAACACGTAGTCCACCTTGTCCGGGTCACGCAGGTCAGCGATGAAACCGATGGCCTCGGAGTAGGGGATGGTGTTGGCGAACGACTGCGCGAAGCGGGCATAGCCCGGGAACTCGATGATGCGTACCTGGCGGTGCTGGTACGGCGTGAAGTTCGCCTCGTAGTAGGCCAGTGATTTCTGCACCGCCTCGATCATCCGGTCCACGTTGTAGCCGTGCGCCGGGTCGAAGTAGACCTCGATCGGGATGTCCTTGTACTTCGCCTTGCGCACCTCCCAGCGTGCCGACAGATACGCGTAGAAGTTCAGCATGGGCCGGTCCATGGCATAGCTGAAGCAGCGCCGGCCATTCACCGTGGTCTCGTGCCGCAGGTAGCCCGGCGCCAGCGCGACCTGGTCCGGCGCGGTGCACACCGTGGTGCGGAAATCGAGCCAGTCGGCATCATTGGAGATATAGGTGTTGGCCCGCGCTGCCTCGTCTTCCAGCCTGGGCATGCGCCGCGGTTCACCGAGATCGCGCTTGCGGCGTTCGTTGCGGTCGCTGATCTCGGCGCCCTCGTTATAGCCGAAGGACGGCAGTACGCGGCTGTTGAAGAAGGTGCCGTTGTCGACGATGTTGCTCGGTGCCTGGCCAGCGGTGATGCCGTTGGGCTTCTGCACCACCCGGAAATGCACGCTGCGGGTTTCACCGGGTTGCAGCGGCCTGTCCAGCCGGTAGATGCGGTAGCCGAGATCCTTGTCGTGGAAGGTCAACTTCTGCCCGCCGAGGTCGGCGGCCAGCAGCTGCTTGTCGTCGCCCATTGAGACATGCAGGTCCTGGATGGGCTGCGCGTGCAGGTTGCGGATGGTCCAGTTCGCATCGATCACCATTGACTGCGATTCCGGGAACAGGTCCACGCGGTTGTCCACGGCGACAATGCGCGGCTGCGGCAGGTTGCGGTACTTCGACAGCTCGCGCTCGTAGCGGGCCTGCAGGTCCAGCTGCTGGTCGGGCGGGATGAACTCGTTGCGGATGTTGGTGCTCCAGTACAGCCAGCCGCCCACGCCGACGAACGCCACTGCTGCCAGCGCCGCAAAGGCGCCGGTAGGGCCGCGCAGGCGACGGCCAGCCAGCGCCAGGCGCTGGCGCAGGCCCTGGCTGACACCGCGTACCCAGAAGGCTGACGCCAGACACATCAGCGTCAGCAGGAACAGCGCCCAGTAGCCCTGGAAGGCCAGCTGCCCCGGCAGGAAGTGGCCGTAGCCGTTCATGTCCGAATAGGGCGCGTTGGGCCAGCTGCCGAAGTTGTACAGGTGCTGCGTGTAGTCGAGCAGGCCGAGCACGCCCTGGCCGATCATCACCACGATCAGCAGCGCGTAACCGACGAACTTGTTGTTGGTGAGTACCTGCAGCACCAGCGCCAGGCCCCCCATCAGGATGTAGACCACCGAATCCAGCGCCAGGCTGCGCAGGTACAGCAGCGGCTCCAGATGGGTGTAGCCCTTGGCCAGCTGCACGCCCATCGCGGCCAGCGCACCGGCGGCCTGGAAGCAGACGATCACCGCCAGCAGCGCAGTGAACTTGGCCAGCAGTGGCACCCAGTTCGGCACCGGCATGGCATCGGTCACTTCGTTGATACGCGCGCTGCGTTCCTTCCAGACCAGTTCACCGGCGAAGAACAGCACGATGATCACCAGCAGCCAGCTGAAGGCGCCCTGCAGGGCCATGATCATCTGCGAGGTGACCGGCCAGATCGAGGTGCCGTACAGGGTCTGCCGGAACAGCGCGCTGGGCAGGAAGTTGGCCAGGCCCAGCACCAGCAGCACGATGAACGGCACGCTGCGCAGCACGCCGCGTGTATCGAAGCGCACCTGGCGCAGGAACTGCCGCCACGCCGTGGTGGCGGTGAACGCCGGCACCACGCGCGGCAGTGCTGCGCGGGTGGGGCGGACACTGGCGGCATCGGCAACCGGTTGCGCCTGCCTGCGGCCCCAGCGCCGACGACCACTGCCGCTGCGTTCGGTACGGAACAGCGCGAAGGTGGCGGCGAACAGCGCGGCAGCCACACCCAACCACAGAGCACGGTTGGCCAGCAGGTAACCGGCCAGCTCGGGAATCCCGTTGTTGCGTTCGGCGGTGGACCAGTAGCGGATCGTGCGGCCGAGGGCGCGCATGCCCAGCGGTTCGCTCAGCACCGCGATCCACGTATTGTCGATGTCACGCAGCAGGGCCGCGCTGGCACCGTACAGCACCAGGTAGGCCACCAGGCCGATGTAGACCCACAGGATCGAGCGGGTCAGTGCCGCCAGCAGCGACAGCAGCGCGGTGGTGAACAACAGGTTCGGAATGACGATGACCGCGAACGTCCACGCATAGCCCTGCCAGCTGATCGGGCCCATGCGCTCGGGATCGACCCACGGCATGAACGGTGCCAGCCACAGCCCGAACGCGATCACCACGTAAACCAGCAGCCCGGCGGCGAGGGCAGCGGCGATGCGCCCCGCCAGGTAGTCGCGGCGTTTCACCGGGCTGGCGAAGATCAGTTCGGCGGTGCCCAGTTCGAAGTCACGCAGCAGCGCATTGCTGACGAACAGTGCAGTGACCAGCATGCCGAGCAGGGTGAAGATGCCCAGCATCTGCGCGATCACGGTGGGCGCGTTGCTGTGCACGTTGCCGCTACCGCCACCGATCTGCACCGCATCGCTGGAGGCGGCGGCGAAGGCGAGCAGGGCGAACAGCCCGGCCAGCAGCCACAGCAGCGGGGAGCGCAGCTGCTCGCGCAGCTCGAAACGGAAGAAATCGAGGATCATGGTGTGCTCCGCTCAGGCTGCCGCGCGGGCACGGGCCTGCAGGCGCAGGCGCTGGAAGTACACGTCCTCAAGGTCGGGAGCCACGGCCGCGAAGCCATCGCCGGGGTCGTTGGCGCTGTGCACGTGGATCACTGGGCGGCCCCCGACCAGGCGGGTCGAGAGCACCACGTAGCGTGCTTCATGGTCGGCCAGTTCCGAAGGATCGACCTGCTTGCGCCAGACCTGCTGCTGCAGGGCATCGATGGCATCGGCCGGTCGCCCGGTCAGCAGTACCTGGCCCTTGTTCATGATCGCCATCGTCGGGCACAGGTCGGTCACGTCCTCGACGATGTGGGTGGACAGGATCACCGCCACGTTCTCGCCAATCGCCGCCAGCAGGTTGAGGAAGCGGTTGCGTTCCTCCGGATCGAGGCCGGCGGTGGGTTCGTCGACGATTACCAAGCGTGGGTCACCCAACAGCGCCTGAGCGATGCCGAAGCGCTGGCGCATGCCGCCGGAGTAGGTGCCCAGCTTGCGCTTGCGCGCGTCCCAGAGGTTCACCTGCTGCAGCAGTCCATCGACCACCTCGCGACGCTGGGCGCGCTGGGTCAGGCCCTTGAGCACCGCGAAATGTTCCAGCAGGTCCAGCGCGCTGACTTTCGGGTACACGCCGAAATCCTGCGGCAGGTAGCCCAGCCGGCGGCGCACCGCCTCCTTGTCGCGCAGTACGTCGATCGGCGCCTCGCCCGGAATGCTGAGCGTCGCCGTGCCGCTGTCGGCCTCCTGCAGGGTGGACAGCGTGCGCATCAGCGACGACTTGCCAGCGCCGTTCGGGCCGAGCAGGCCGAACATGCCGCGCGGGATGTCCAGGGTGACGTTGTTGAGGGCATGCACGCCGTTGGCGTACGTCTTGGACAGCGAATCGATCTTCAGCACTTGGCAGCTCCAGGAGAAGAGGCGGACCGAGGTGGAATCGACCGGGCGACCTGAAATCGGGTTGCCGGCCTTGAAGGCTGAAACTCTGGGACGTGCAGCTGCAACGTCCTATAGGACATGTCCCAGAGATCACCGATCTTCGCGGATGTCCTGCAGGCGCAGGGCTGCAACACCGGATCGCATGCGATGGGCTCCCGTTCGACCACCAGCTGGCAGTTCAGGAGGGGTGCCACCGATATGCCACACGTGCGTCGTGTTTATCGCTTACGAGCAGGCAGGCGTCATCCGCCGTTGGTCATGGGGGGAGAATCCCGCCATCGTGCGTTGGCCGGAGCGCCGGCCCAGCGGCGCCTACCCGCGCAGGGATGATTCGCGCACGACCAGCTTCACCGGGATGCTCTGGCTGTCCACCGGCTGCCGGCCGATCAGCGTCAGCAGGCGCTCCACCAGCAGCTGCCCGGCCTGCTTGGTGTCCTGCTGCACGGTGGTCAGCGCCGGGGATACCGAAGCGGCCAGCGGGATGTCGTCGAAGCCGGTCACCGCCACGTCCTGCGGTACCCGCAGCCCGGCCTCGCGCAGGGCGCGCATCGCACCGATGGCGATCAGGTCGCTGGCGGCGCAGATCGCGTCGATCGGCTCGCCGCGCGCCAGCAGCGCCTGGCAGGCCTCCTGGCCGGAGGCCTCGGTGGTGATCGCATCGTGCTGCAGCGCCGGTTCGGCAGCCAGGCCGTGGTCCTGCAGCGCCGCGACATGGCCGCGGTAACGCTCCTGGAATTCGGGGTAGTGGCTGGAGGCATGGCCAAGGAAGGCGATGCGGCGGCAGCCCTGCAGCAGCAGGTGGGTGGTGATGTCATGCCCGCCCTGGAAGTTGTCGCTGCCGATCGAGACACCGGGCTGGCCGGGCAGGGCGGCGCCCCAGCGCACGAAGTGCGTGCCCTGTTCGACCAGCCGCTGCAGGCGGTCGCGCGATTCGTGGTAGTCGCCGTAGCCGAGCAGGATGATGCCGTCGGCCTTGTTGCTGTCTTCGTAATCGGCCTGCCAGTCGGTGGACAGCTGCTGGAACGAGACCAGCAGGTCCTGCCCGTGCAGGGCGCAGGCGCGGGTGATCGAGCCCAGCATCGAATGGAAGAACGGGTTGATCAGCGAATCGTCGTTGGTCGGATCCTCGAAGAACAGCAGGGCCAGCGTGCCGGCATTGCGCAGGCGCAGGCTGGAGGCGTTCTTGTCGACCTTGTAATTCAGCTCGCGGGCGATGCGCAGGATGCGCTCGCGGGTCTCGGCGTTGACCATCGGGCTGCCACGCAGGGCCCGCGACACGGTCGGCTGGGAGACCCCGGCCAGGTGGGCGATGTCGAGGGAGGTGGCTTTGCCTTTGATCGTCATGGGCGGGCGGAGCGGGCAGGTGGAAGGTGCCCGGGCATGATGCCATGCGCAGACGCGAATGCCTCTCTGGACGTCGGTCGGGGCGAAGGTAAGTCATTGCCGGACAAGGAAATCAGCCTGATCCTTCGGTGCGGTCGGGGTCTCCTGACCGGGCGGACGGCGGCGGCAATGGTAAGATGCGTCGTTCTCGCATTCCCCCAAATTTCACCAGGGGCGGCCCAGCGTACTGCACCCCGCCCGGGGCTGTGCTATCACTGGCGGTCTGCCCTTGGACAACGGACGAAGGTACCTATGGCGCGCGGCATCAATAAAGTCATCCTGGTCGGCAATCTCGGCAACGACCCGGACGTGAAGTACACCCAGGGCGGCATGGCGATCACCCGCATCAGCCTGGCCACCACCAGCGTCCGCAAGGACAAGGATGGCAACCAGCAGGAGCGCACCGAATGGCACCGCGTGGTGTTCTTCGGCAAGCTCGGCGAGATCGCCGGCGAGTACCTGCGCAAGGGCAGCTCGGTCTACGTCGAAGGCAGCCTGCGTTACGACAAGTACACCGGCCAGGACGGCGTGGAGAAGTACTCCACCGATATCATCGCCGATGAAATGCAGATGCTGGGCGGCCGCGGTGAAGGCGGCGGCGGTGGTGGCGGCAACTACGGCGGCGATCGTCCGCAGCGCCAGCAGGCGCCGCGCCAGGAGTATGGCGGCGGTGGCCAGCGTGGCGGCCAGGGCGGTGGCTATGGAAACCAGGGCGGCAACCAGGGTGGCGGTTACGGCAACCAGGGCGGCAACCAGCGTCCGCAGCCGCAGCAGGCGCCGCCGATGGACGACTTTGCTGACGACGATATTCCGTTCTGATTCCTACTTGACGGTTTTAGTGTTGATAGAGGCCCTCATCGTTGTGGATGGGGGCTTTTTTTCGTTAGGCAGAATCCGGCCGTGATCTAACCATCTACTTGCGGCAGGGTGTTGATGGATGACTGGCGACACACCATAGCGAATCAGAATGGAGAGCGGCACGGGAAAGCCGTCTGCTCGAACCCATCGCTGGTGCATGGCTTCGGCGGGTCTTGATACGGCGTGCGAAGGACAGGCATAAGCCTAACGAGCTGGCGCGGGGCTGTCGCATACTCTGTGGACACGGTTACCGCGGGCCTATGCTCAATTGCGGTGTGCTTCTTCAAAGCTTGTCTTGTCGCACAAAATCTGTCATTAGCTTGCTCTAGGATTTGCCCATCCCCAGCAAGGTTGGGGGGAGAAGATGTTCGTTCCGCGCATTAGGGATTGATGTCGGATGGAGTCCTTTGGCCGGACTTGCCAGTTGTATTTCACATGGAGCGTGTACCAATGGCATTTGCAATGCCCCTGCGCAGTCACAAGGCTGCCGCGATTCTCTCATTCTGCCTGGCATTAGGCGGTGCATCGACGGCAAGTGCAGCCACCTACTACGGTCCTCCCTACAAGGTCCAGTCGTTTCGCGGGGTTGGCTCGTTTGAGAGCATCGGTGCTGCGGTCAATTTCCTGGTTGGGAAGATTCAAGCCCCTTGCCAACAGGACCCCAAGTGCACCAAGCCGCCCGTTGTCACGGTGCGATACGGCACCGACGGCTGGGCTGCGACGATCTACGTCAATGGAAGTGTTAGTGACAACGTTTTTGCTTCCGAGATATTGATTGGACAGCCCCAGAAGAATTTCGGCGGGTGCCAGAAGCGTTGTTCGGCCGGGCTTGGCTCCGCTACCGATGGAACTGGGGCTCGAGGTGCTGCTGACAGTGCCTCAAAGGCAAATGCCCGTGATCCAGGAAGCCCGTTTGAGGGTGATCCGATCAATACCTCCACTGGCAACTTCTATCGGCAGGAAACGGACTTCGAGTCTCCGTCAGGCCTGATGTTCCGGCGGTTCTACAACAGTTCTGCTCGTGCCCCGGGTTCTTCTTTGGGTCGTCAGTGGCGCCATCTTTTTGATCGGCGACTCGAAGTGCTTGCACCCACCACGGGAGCGGCCGGAGACCGCACGTTCATCCGTGCCATTCGGCCGGATGGCAGTTCAGAGCTGTTCACTCGAACCCCGAGCGGCTGGATCGTCGATGCTGATGTCGCAGACGTGCTCGTCGATCGAGAGGCGGGCACTGGCTATGCATTGCAGTTAGCGGCCAACCGCCAGACCGAAATCTACGATGCAACAGGCTTGCTGAAGGAGGTCTATGACTCTGCAGGCAGGAAGCTTCTGTCCTTGCAGTATTCAGACGCAACCACGCCGGCAGACGTGGCGCCAGTCGCTGGGCTCCTGTTGACTGTTGGCGACGTCAGCGGGCGCACCTTGAACTTTAAGTATGATGCATCATCGCGTTTGACCACGATGATGTTGCCAGACGGTGCATCGCAAACGTTTGGCTACAACCCCGCAGGACAGCTTGCCTCGGTGACCTATCCGGATACCACAAGCAAGGGCTACATCTACAACGAAACAGCAAACAGTCCCACTGTTGCAGGCACGTCTTTCCTCACAGGGATTGTGGATGAGAAAGGCGTTCGTTACGAGACCATTAAATTCGACTACAACCATCGCGCCTATCACGCAGAGTTCGCTGGCGGAGTTGATACCACAACCTTGGACTACGCCGCTTCCACCTGGAAGGGAACGCTGCCAGTAACCGTCAAGGGGCCACTCGGAGCCACTTCCAAGTTAGGCTTCGTGGATACAGGAAAGGGGCGTCTAATGCCCGCGGGCGGTTCGGCCGCCTGCGGTGACCAATGCAACCAACCCTACAAGGCCATGACCTATGACGTGAACGGCTACCCGGCGTCGGTCACGGACTTCAAGGGAATCACTACAAGGACCACTTACACGGCAGACGGGTTGCTGGCCGAACAGGTTGACGCCGCCGACACCCCCCAGCAGCGCACCACGACGACCACGTGGGATAGCGCACTCCGTTTGCCCCTGAGTCGGGTGGTAAAGAACTCTGCGGGCGTGGCCGTTTCCAGCAGTTCATGGAAGTACAACGCGTTGGGCCTGGAGGTCGCGCGGTGCGAGGTGGATCCTGCCAATTCGGCTGCGGTCGGGTATGCGTGCGGAGCTGCGACCAATGCGCCCGCTGGGGTTCGTCAATGGACCGCCGCCTACTGCTCGGCGGTGGATGCCACCCAATGCCCGCAAGTCGGTCTTGTCCTTGCCGAAGACGGGCCGCGGTCCGATGTTCAGGACGTTACCAGGTACAGCTACTACCTGACCGCGGATGAGTCGGGTTGCGGCGTTCTCGGGGGCTCCTGCCACCGCGCTGGTGACCTTCAGTCCGAGATCAATGCTCTCGGTCAAGTGACGACACGGCTGGCCTACGACCGAAATGGACGTGTCAGCCGCCTTCGAGACGCGACCGGCACGATCCATGATTTTGGCTATTCCACTCGAGGCAAGCTCACCTCGATAACTGCGCGGAACAGCGTGGACGGAGCTGCGTCTACCAACGATCGAGTGACCTCCCTTTCCTATGATGCGACAGGTAATGTCGCATCGCTTGTTGACCCCGATGGAGTATCCCTCAGCTACACCTACGATGATGCGCACCGTCTCGTCCAGATCAATGACGGGGCCGGGAACCACATTCGCTACACCCTCGATGTGGCAGGCAATCGCACCAAAGAGGAGGTGTTCGACGCAGGTGGTGGACTGAAGCGTTCGCTCTCTCGCGTTTACAACAAGTTGGGGCAACTGGTGTCCCAGAAGACGGCAGCGGGGAATTCAACCGACTTTACGTATGACCTGGCGAACAACGTCCAGCTCATCACCGATGCCCTGAAGCGCAAGACGCAGTTTGACTACGATCCCTATGGAAGGCCCAGCAGGGTGCTTCAGGACGTTTCCGGAATGGCGGTCGAGACGCGATACGAGTATGACGTCGAAGGCCGGACCACCAAGGTGGTCGATCCCAAAGGCCTGGCGACCATTTACGGCTATTCAGGGCTGGGCGACTTGTTGAGCCGCCAGAGTCCTGACACGGGCGCAACCACTGCCAGTTACAACAGTGCAGGGCAGCCGGCGAAGCAGGTTGACGCCAATGGCACGGCTAGCAGCTACACATACGATGCCCTGGGACGCGTGGTGCGCAAGGTTTATGGGGACCAAGCGATTGTTGCGTCATACGTGTATGACCAAGTCGAGGACATCTGCTCAGCTGGTGAGTCGTTTGCAAGCGGGCGGCTCTCATCCATGCAGGATGACGGCGCTAAAACCCAGTATTGCTACGATCGCGCCGGCAATGTGACGCGCAAGGTGCAGACGTCATCGGGGCCGAGCGTAGGCGTCAGCTATGCCTATACCAATGCTGGCCGACTTCGTTCTGTCACCTATCCTGACGGAATGGTGGCGGACTACAAGCGAGATGCAGCCGGCATGGTCACCGAGATCGGCGTGACGCGACCGGGGGCTGCTCGTGTCGTGTTGCTTTCCAGTGCAAAGCGCCATCCCTTCGGCCCCACTGCGGGCTGGGCCTACGGCAACGGGCGTACGCTGGCGCGAGACGTTGACCAGGATTACCGTCCGTCAGCGTTGATCGGCAGTGGCTCGGGAGCACTGAATGCAGCCTTCTCGTTCAGTGCCGTGGGCGAGTTGACCGGCCTCACCTCCGGAGGGACTGGGGCAACGTCCGTATCGCTGACCTATGACGCATTGAGCCGACTGACTGCCTTCAAGGATGCGGCGACTGGCTCGATCATCGACAGCTACACCTACGACGCCACGGGCAATCGCACGTCCGCGAAGGTCAATGGAGTTGATCAAGCCTACGTCTATCCGTCAGACAGTCATCGCCTGCAAAGCGTCGGGGGCGTGTCGCGTGCCTACGATGCGGCTGGCAATACGCTTTCGATCCAAGGCGTGGAACGGGAGTTTGCTTACAATGCAATGGGACGCCTGAGTGCCGTGAAGCGAAACGGCACGGTTGCTGCGGAATACCATTACAACGATCTTGGCCAGCAGATCGCCCGTAAGGCCGGAGATGCCTCAGCGCTGAGTCTCTACGATGAGCGCGGGCAATGGCTGGGGGAATACGACCAGGCGGGTATTGCGCGTCAGCAGGTGATTTGGTTGGACAACCTGCCTGTCGGATTGCTGAAGGGTAGCGCGCTCTACTACGTTCAGCCGGATCATCTGGGCACCCCTCGCGTTGTCGTTGACCCAGCCCGTGACGTCGCAGTTTGGAGTTGGGATCTGAAGGGGGAAGCGTTCGGTGCGACGGCACCAAACGAGGATCCGGACCAGGACGGCACGCTGTTTGAGTTCGCGATGCGCTTCCCTGGGCAGCGATACGACGCTGAAAGCGGCCTTCACTACAACGTTCAGCGTGACTACGATCCCGCCAGTGGCCGCTTCGTGACGTCAGACCCGCTCGGACTGCAGGGGGGAATCAGCACCTATGGCTACGTGAAGGGCAACCCTCTCACCTCGGTTGACCCGGATGGGATGCTGGCAATTCCTTTGCTGCCCCCGCCCCCCGTGGTCACGGGCGCCCCGGGTGCCGTTGGGGCGTACAATGGGGGCGACCTCAGCAATCCGAACGGCAATTGGGATTTTGGTCCAAAGATCAACAGCGATAGCCTTAGTAATGCCCTTAAGGCGGGTGAGATGCTGGGGGTTGGGCCAAACGGTCTTCTTGGACCGAATGGTATCCTGAACCCGCAGAGTTCCGCGTCCAAGATGGCGGTTGCGTTGATTCGGTCGGCATGTGCGGATGGGGAGGATGATCTCGAGGCAGACTGCCAAGAGCACATTCAAGCCTGCAAAGTGACATGCACGCGCGCAGGCGGTGACTTCAGACAGCCTGGTGTGTGGGGGGGAAGCTTCGTTCGTTGCATGACCGGCTGCGTCCCGCACCGCTGTCAAGACTTGATCAAGGAGAGCGATGTCAATGGATATTAGGAGTGCCAAGTTGCTGCTGGAGTCGGGCGACTTGGATGGTGCTCGTAAGCAACTGTTGGAGATCATTGAGCGTGATCCCTCTTCCGAGCGCGCTTGGCTATTGTTGGTCGGCCTCGGTTTTCGAACAAATGACGCGAATCTATCGCTGCAAGCGTTGCGCCAGCTTGAAAAAACCCGACCGCGTGATGCGTTCGTTGTTTCTGGGTTGGTGGACTGTTTGATTCAGCTGGAGCGCTATGGCGAGGCGAAGGAGGTCATTCGCGCCTTTTCGGATGCAGCCGTTCCTGGAATTCCTGCTCACGATACCGTGCTGCAAGAACATCGCAGAGCACTTCAGTTCATCAACGATAGACTTGAGGCTATAGACAGGAGCTCAGGCTCACCCTGACAGCTGGTCCTGCGTCATTCATCGGCCGGCTGCATGCAATGCAGTAGCCGGCCGCCTTGGTTGGTGGCAGGATTAACTAATCAGGAAATCTTGAGGCGATGCTCCCTTAGCAACCAGCAGGGCCATCCACTTAGGCTGCCTTCCGCGCCCAGTCCAGGTCTCTTCAGGATTCGCCGGATTGCGATACTTCGGAGCCACCTTGCCCAACTTACGGCTTTGGGTGATTTTCCGACCTTTTGCATTCTTTGGCTTGTCTGCCGTCGCTGCTGAGGGGAGGGCATACAACTCCTCTATCGTGTAAGCATGATCCTTGACTTATTTGTTGATCTTAGCTCGCATGGCTGCGGCTTTGGGCCGAGTCAGCACTTTGGTTTGCTGTTTTTCTGCCTGAGTGATGAGGGCTTTGAGTTCTTTGGCCAACAGGCCGCTGACATCAATGGTCATCTGTTTGATCCGAGCGGTGAGGGCTTTAGGGTAATTCCAAATGGAATCCGATGCGAACGCTCGCAGGGGCGCCCAAGCCCTCCTTCAGAATTCGGTAAGGCCCAGGCAACAGTTGCAGATCTACGGGTAGAACTTGCCTGGGTCGCTTAGGGAAAGTCTGCAAAACCTCCCCTGGCAGATCTGTAATTAACGTCAAGCATCCATGACAATTGCTCTATGGATCAAATCACCCTGAGCTTGGACCCACTGCCCAAGAAGACCCGCAAGCAAGTCTTTCTCGACGAAATGAACCGGGTTGTGCCCTGGGCAGCACTGGTGGCCCTCATTGCCCCGTTCGCTCGCGGTGCGCACCGAGTCTTGGGCGGGCGCCCGCCGTTTCCCATTGAGCCCATGTTGCGCATTCACTGCCTGCAACTGTGGTGGAACCTGAGTGATCCTGCGATGGGGGAAGAACTGCACGAGCGGCCGCTGTATCGGCGCTTTGCCGGCCTTGATGGCGCAGCACGCATGCCTGATGAAACCACCATCTTGCGTTTTCGCCATCTGCTGGAAAAACACCAGCTGGCCCCGCAGATACTGGCTGCAATCAACACCGGCCTGGCTCAGCAAGGCTTGATGCTCAAGACCGGCACCATTGTCGATGCCACCCTCATTGCCGCGCCCAGCTCGACCAAGAACAAGGATGGGCAGTGCGATCCGCAAATGCACCAGACCAAGAAGGGCAATCAGTGGTACTTCGGCATGAAGGCGCACATTGGCGTGGATGCCGACACAGGCCTGGTGCATACCGTCATTGGCACGGCGGCCAACGTCAACGACGTGACGCAGGCAGTGGGCTTGCTGCACGGTAAGGAAAAGCATGCGTGGGGCGATGCGGGCTACCAAGGCGTGGACAAGCGCCAGGAACTGCAGGGCAGCAAGGCGAAATAGCACGCGGCCATGCGCCCAGGCAAGCGCAAGGCACTGGACCTCAAGCAGACACAGCACCAGCTGCTGGATGAGGCCGAGAAGATCGAAGCCAGCGTGCGGACGGAAGTGGAACATCCGTTTCGAGTGATCAAACAGCAGTTTGGCTACGCCAAAGTGCGCTACCGGGGCCTGCAGAAGAACACCGATCGCCTGATGATGCTGTTTGCACTGGGCAATCTGTGGATGGCCAGGAAGCGTTCGGTGCGACGGCACCAAACGAGGATCCGGACCAGGATGGCACGCTGTTTGAGTTCGCGATGTGCTTCCCTGGGCAGCGATACGACGCTGAGAGCGGCCTTCACTACAACGTTCAGCGTGACTACGATCCCGCCAGTGGCCGCTTCGTGACGTCAGACCCGCTCGGATTGCATGGGGGAATCAGCACCTATGGCTACGTGAAGGGCAACCCTCTCACCTCGGTTGACCCGGATGGGATGCTGGCAATTCCTTTGCTGCCCCCGCCCCCCGTGGTCACGGGCGCCCCGGGTGCCGTTGGGGCGTACAATGAGACAGACCTCAGCAATCCGAACGGCAATTGGGATTTTGGTCCGAAAATCAACTTGGACTCCCTCAAGAATGTTTTGATGCTCCAAGAAATGATGGGGATCGGTCCCAATGGTTTGCTCAATCCCAATAGCGCTACGTCGCAGATGTCATTGGCAGTGCTGAAGCAAGCCTGCTCGGACAGAGACAAGGATGAGGACTGCAGGAAGGAGATTGAGCACTGCGTGTCAATCTGCAGTCGCGCTCGCAGGGATCCCGACCTTAAGGGAGTATGGGGTGGAAGCAGGGCCCGTTGCCTTACTGGATGCGTATCTTGGCGTTGCCAAGACAAAATAACTGAAGATGACCTCAATGGAATTCGATGAAGTAAAAAGCTGGCTTGAAGCGGGAGACGTTCCTAGAGCGCGCGCTTGGCTGATTGATTTCGTTGACCAAGGCCATGAAACGGAAGGGGCTTGGCTACTTCTCGCAGCCATCGGCATGCGCGCGAATGACGCAGAATTGTCCCTTCGCGCGTTTCGGGCACTCGAAAAGACCCGCCCTCACGATGCCTATGTGGCGTCTGGGCTGGTCGATGCACTTATGAGTATCGAGCGCTACCAGGAGGCCCGCGAGGTAATCCTCTCCTTCCGTAAGGTGGCCAAAAGAGGCGCTCCCTTCCACGATGCAGTCTTGGAAGAACACGAGGACGCACTGAGTTTGATTGAAGAGCGAATGCGTGCGGAGCAGCCGTCGTTGGGTGACGGCCGAACTGGGAGCGGTGATTGAAGATGTCAGGAGAGGGGCATTCCCTCTCCTGGTTGAGGTCCAGTCATCTGATTGTCAATAGGAGGCGCTTCAGCTTGAGCAATCAAGACGCCTCCAGGGCCGCGTCGGTGGCTTTCGGCGACCGGGTATTGCACTTCAGCAGGTGATCTGGTCGGACAACCTGCCCGTCGGATTGTTGAAGGGCAGCGCCCTCTACTACGTTCAGCCGGATCATCTGGGCACCCCTCGCGTTGTCGTTGACCCAACCCGTGACGTCGCAGTTTGGAGTTGGGATCTGAAGGGGGAAGCGTTCGGTGCGACGGCACCAAACGAGGATCCGGACCAGGACGACACGCTTTCTGAGTTCGCAATGCGCTTCCCTGGGCAGCGATACGACGCTGAAAGCGGCCTTCACTACAACCTTCAGCGTGACTACGATCCCGCCAGTGGCCGCTTCGTGACGTCAGACCCGCTCGGATTGCAGGGGGGAATCAGCACCTATGGCTACGTGAAGGGCAACCCGCTTACCTCGATTGACCCCGATGGGATGCAGGCAATTCCTTTGCTGCCCCCGCCCCCCGCGGTCACGGGCGGCCCGGGTGCCGTTGGGGCGTACAATGGGACAGACCTCAGCAACCCGAACGGTAACTGGGGTTTTGGCCCAAAGATCAACAGCGATAGCCTCAGAAATGCCGTTAAGGTGGGTGAGATGTTGGGGGCAGGTCCGAACGGCATTCTGAATCCGAATAGCCCAGCGTCGCGGATGGCTGTTGCATTGATCAGATCTGCGTGTGCCGACGGGGATGACGATGACTTCATTGCTGACTGCCAAAGCCATATTCAGGGCTGTAAGACTACCTGCACGCGCGCTAAGGTTGATTTCGATCAGCCGGGCGTCTGGGGTGGGAACTTGGCACGCTGCATGCTTGGGTGCGTTCCCTATCGGTGTCAGAAGTTAATGAAGCAGAGCGACCTTGATGGATATTAATGAAATTACCAAGATGCTTGAGGCGGGTGACGACAATGGCGCGCGTCACCACCTTTTGGATCTTGTAAGGCGCGATCCCGCTAGTGCGGTCGCGTGGTTGTTTCTTGTTGGGATTGGTTTTCGGAGCGATGATGCGGAGTTGTCCCTCTGGGCGCTTCGTGCGCTTGAGAAGCTTCGTCCTCGCGATGTGTTGGTCGCGTCTGGACTCGTGGACTGCCTGCTTCGGCTGGAACGATATGAGGAAGCTAAGGAGGTCATTCATGCCTTCTCCAAGATTGCTTGTCCTGGTGTACCCGCCCATGACGCAGTCCTCGAAGAGCATCGCAGGGCCCTTCAGTTCATCAACGATATCGTTGAGGCTGCAGGTGACGAAGACGAATAGCTGACGCGTTCGCTAATCGCGAAGCCTTGGCTTGATCGATTACTTTCGCTCGACGTCACGAGCTCTACGCCTTGATGAGGTTGCTCTCCCAGCCGTGCGTGGCTGGCAGCGTTGTCTTCGATGAATTTCTCAAGCTTTTGCGCGAGTACATTATTTTTGATTCGTCCCAAGGCAGGCGTTGCCTTGGTTTGGATGATGAGGATGGCGAAGTTCTTGGGCCTGGATGAAGTAAAGGAATGGCTAGAAGGCGGGGATATCCCTGGCGCGCGCCTGCCGGGCTGTGTCGATGCTCTTGACTGGCGGGTGCACCTGACGAGTGCAGATGACTACGTTCGAACAGGCTCAATCGAACAGAACGCCTGTCTTGCTTGACCAGCGAGGATTTGTTTACACGTTTGGTAGTCACAACCGCTCTGATTCCTACTGGACACTTTTAGTGTTGATAGAGGTCCCCATCTTTATGAATGGGGGCTTTTTTCGTTTGGCAGTATCCGGTCGTGCCCCAGCCTTCTACCTACGGCGAGATGTTGATGGATGAGGGACGAAACATCTGAGCTAATCAGATTTGAGAACGGAGAGCAGTACGGGAAGAAGTCTGCTCGAGTCCATCGCTGGCCGGGGAGGCAATCATCAGCATCGGCCCGTTTCGACTATGGATCTGTGCAGGGTCTCGGCGGGTCTTGATGACGGCGTGCGAAGGACGGCCATAAGCCTGGCGAACTGGCGCGGGACTGTCGCAGATCCTGCGGACACGGTCACCGCGGGCCTATGCCCAATTGCGCTGTTCTTCACCAAAGCAAGCCCAATGGCCGAGCCTTGGAGCCCGCTCAAGGAACCAATACATTTGGCAGATCCCTGATAAGGTCACACAGCTGTGCAAACGCCTTTTGGTCCGTCTTCCCCCACGTTTCTGGTGAGCCGATGAATACCACTGCGCAAATTTCGTGCCTCATCCTTTGCGTTCTGCTTGGGTCTTCCGTGTCCGCGCGGCCGCTTGCAGAGAGACTCGCGGCGGACATTGAGATGGCCGAACACTCTATTCTTGCCTCGCTGGTGGTGCACAAAAGTTCCGAGAGCAAGTCACTGTGCTCTCAGACGCCATATGCTTGTGTAGGAGCAGACGGTGCTGAGCTTGGTCTCGCCTTGATAGGGGGCAGCAGGAGTGCTGCCGCTCCTCGGCACTTGGTTGAGCTGTCGCGATTTCGTATGGATGGAGCGCTTTCCGAGGACTACAAGTGCTACCTCGCCGCGCATGGCAATTCAACGGTTCAGGCCGCGTCGAAGCTGGATGCCAAAAAGCTGGCAGGGCAATGCATGTCCGAACTTGCTGCTTTCAAACGTCGGGCCGGCGCTGCAAAGTTCGACGTGGCGCCCGAGAATATTTGCAGCTCAGTGGCGGACATCCAGCGATCCCTGCGTGAAGCTGTCCGGCTCGCCAATGCAGGCGGTGAATGTGACGGCTTCTGAGTCGGTCGTCGGAAAAAGCTGATGCGTACGTGATTCGCGAAGCCTTGGCTTGGTTGACTAATGTCGCTCGACGTCGCGAGCTATACAGTTCTGCAATCCGCCGGCTCCGAGGCAGGGCTGGGCCCTGGCGGTGGGGTGCACCCGGATGCAGAACGAAGACATCCAGGAACTGGCTGATATGGTTCGTGAGGCTACGAACGCCCGGTGATCATTCAATGCCTCTGAGAATAGGGCCAATGCCTTGGCTCGGGGCATCGAAGTTCTAGTGACTTTGCTCGCTCGCTTGAGAAAAAAGCCAGTAGATTTCATCTCAGGCGACTGATCTGGTTAGAAAAGAAAGCCCCGCCAATGCGGGGCTTTTCTTTCTGCGCGATGTCGTTGGCATTGTGCTTCGCAGCATCAATTTTCGTGCACCGCAACTTGCAAGCATCCAATTTCATCCCCTATGGTGCAATCGATTGCATTGCTGTGAATCGTTGCGTTTGATACCGGTTGGGAGGCCGGCAGGTGGATGTCCATCCATTCGATCAGACCGGCTCCGGCGACGGGCCTCACGCGGCGTGATGCGTTGCGCATGGCGGTTGCTGGAGGCGTAGCCCTGGGTACTGCGGGAGCGTTGCCTGCATTCGCCGCCACCGCAGCGCTCAAGGGCAACCTGAAGCACTCCGTGGCGCGTTGGACCTTCCCGCAGCTGTCGGTCGCCCAGCTCTGCACGACGGTGAAGGACATCGGCTTCGCCGCCATCGACCTGGTCGGCCCGGAAGACTGGCCCACGCTGAAGGCGAACGGCGTCTACAGCTCGATGTGCAATGGCGCGGAGCTGGGCCTGACCAAGGGCTTTGCCGGCCGCGAATTCCACGACCCGCTGGTGGAGCGCTACACGCGGCACATCGACCTGGTCGCCGATGCCGGCTACCGCAACCTCATCTGCTTCTCCGGCAACCGCAACGGTATGGACCCGCAGGACGGCATGGCCAATGCCGAGGCCGGCCTCAAGCGCATCCTCGGGCATGCCGAGAAGCGCGGCGTGGTGCTGGTGATGGAGCTGCTCAATTCCAGGGTCGATCATCGCGACTACCTGTGCGACCACTCTGCCTGGGGTGTGGAGCTGTGCCAGCGGCTCGGCTCGGACAACTTCGGCCTGCTCTACGACATCTACCACATGCAGATCATGGAAGGCGACATCATCGCCACCATTGGAAAACACCACGCCTGCTTCAAGCATTACCACACGGCAGGCGTGCCCGGCCGGAACGAGATCGGGGACCGGCAGGAGCTGAACTATCCGGCCATCTGTCGCGCGATCCGCGACACCGGTTTCAAGGGGTATCTGGCGCAGGAGTTCACGCCTGCCGCGCCCGATGCCGTTGCCTCATTGCGCGAGGCGATCCGCCTCTGCGACGTCTGAAACGATATCCACCCAGGTGAGAAACCCATGGCAGATAATCACTACGACGCCATTGTTGTTGGCTCGGGAATCAGTGGCGGTTGGGCGGCGAAGGAGCTGACCGAAAAGGGCCTGAAGGTCCTGATGCTGGAACGTGGCCGTAACATCGAGCACGTCAAGGACTACGTCAACGCGATGAAGGAGGCGTGGGACTTCCCGCACCGCAATCGGCCAACGCAGGCGATGAAGGCCGCTTTTCCGGTGCTGATGCGCGACTACGGCCTCGCCGAGAACCTGGAAGGAATGTGGGCCAACGAGCAGGACTCACCCTACATCGAAACCAAGCGTTTCGACTGGTTCCGTGGCTACCACGTGGGTGGGCGCTCGCTGATGTGGGGCCGGCAGAGCTATCGGTTTTCCGACCTGGACTTCGAAGCCAACCTCAAGGATGGCATTGCCACCGACTGGCCGATCCGCTATGCCGACATCGCGCCGTGGTACGACCATGTGGAAAAGTTCGCCGGCATCGCCGGCACGCGCGAGGGACTGGACGTGCTGCCGGATGGTGAGTTCCTGCCGCCGATCCCGTTGAACATCGTCGAGAAGGACGTGGCCGCGCGGATCAAGAAGGCCTTTGGTGGCACGCGGCACATGATCCACTCGCGCACTGCCAACATCACCCAGCCGATGCCCGAGC
Organism: Stenotrophomonas sp. GD03777; assembly: GCF_029842485.1. Classification (NCBI taxonomy): domain Bacteria; kingdom Pseudomonadati; phylum Pseudomonadota; class Gammaproteobacteria; order Lysobacterales; family Lysobacteraceae; genus Stenotrophomonas; species Stenotrophomonas sp. GD03777. The sequence goes on along the minus strand of NZ_JAOCGL010000014.1, from coordinate 28,823 downwards.
AGGGGCGCGTGAACTGCCAGTATCGCAACAAGTGCATTCTGGGCTGTCCCTTTGGTGCCTACTTCTCCACCCAGTCGGCGACGCTGCCGGCGGCGATGAAGACCGGCAACCTGACCCTGCGGCCGTTCTCGATCGTCAAGGAAGTGCTCTACGACAAGGATCGCAAGCGCGCGCGTGGCGTGGAGGTGATCGACGCCGAGACCGGGCAGACCTATCAGTACACGGCCAAGGTCATCTTCCTCAACGCATCGTCCTTCAACTCGACCTGGCTGCTGATGAACTCGGCCACCGATGTCTGGGAGGGGGGGCTGGGTTCTTCGTCGGGCGAGCTGGGGCACAACGTGATGGACCATCATTTCGGTGCGGGCGCCTCGGGCCGGGTCGAGGGCTACGAAGACAAGTACTACTTCGGCCGCCGTCCGTGCGGCTTCTACATTCCGCGGTTCCGCAATGTCGCCGCCGACAAGCGTGGCTACCTGCGCGGATTCGGCTACCAGGGCGGTGCCAGCCGCACCGGCTGGTCGCGCGAGATCGCCGAGCTGAACATCGGTGCCGACCTGAAGGAGGCGCTGACCGTGCCGGGTGACTGGCGCATCGGCATGACCGGGTTCGGTGAAATGCTGCCGCACCGCGACAATACGATCCGCCTGGACCGCGACCGCAAGGACAAGTGGGGGCTGCCGGTGCTGGCGATGGACGTTGCCATGCGTGCCAACGAACTGGCGATGCGCAAGGATATGGCCGCTGACGCCGCCGAGATGCTGGAGGCGGCCGGGGTCAAGGACGTGAAGATGCACGACAACGACTACGCCCCGGGCAAGGGCATCCATGAGATGGGGACTGCGCGTATGGGACGTGACCGGAAGAGCTCGGTGTTGAACGCGCACAACCAGGTGTGGGATGCGCCCAATGTGTACGTCACCGACGGTGCCTGCATGACCTCCAGCGCCTGCGTGAATCCGTCGCTGACCTACATGGCGCTGACCGCGCGCGCGGCCGACCACGCGGTACGCGAACTGAAAGCGGGGAACCTGTGATGGATCGCCGCGAACTGCTGAAGATGATCGTCGCCGCCACCGGTGCGGCGATGGTTGGCCTGCCAGCGCTGGTACATGGCAAAGCACCAGCGGCCGGGATGATGGCCGCGTTCTCCGATGCCGAAATCGGCACGCTGGACGAGATTGCCGAAACCATCCTGCCGCGGACCCGGACACCCGGGGCGAAGGACGCGGGCGCCGGTGCGTTCATGGCGACGTTCGTCAGCGACTGCTACACCGCCAGGCAGCAGGCGGTGTTCCGCGCCGGGCTGGCGGACATCGACAAGCGCGCCGGTGGCCGCTTCGTGTCGCTCACGCCGGAGGCGCGCACCGGGTTGCTGCGTACACTGGATGCCGAAGCCAAGGCGCGCAACGCAGACGTGACCGAGACCGGAACGCCCGAAGAGGGCGAAGCCATGCCGCATTACTTCACGATGATCAAGCAGCTGGCCATCTTCGGCTTCTTCACCTCCAAGGTCGGTGCGACCGGGGTGCTGCAGTACGTCGCCGTGCCGGGGCGCTACGACGGTGACCTCGCCTATGTCCCCGGCACACCTGCCTGGGGGACCAGCTGATGGACACCAACCTGATGATCCGCCCTGCGTTGATCACCGCCGGCCTGCTGGCCGCTGCATCTGCGTTCGCACAGGATAATGCCGACGCTGTGCGTGACCCGAAGAAGACCGAAGTGTGGACCCCTGTGCCCGCGACCGTGGCAACGCCACCTGGCAAGGCACCGTCCGATGCGATCGTGCTGTTCGATGGCAAGGATGTCTCCGCGTGGGAGGCGGAGCAGGGTGGCCGCGTGCCCTGGAAGGTTGCCGGAGGCGCCATGACGGTTGTTCCGGGCAGCAAGGGCATCCGCACCCGGCAACGCTTCTGCGATGTCCAGCTGCATGTCGAGTGGCGAACGCCCACCGAAACGAAGGGCTTCGACGGCCAGAACCGGGGCAACAGCGGGATCTTCCTGCAGGAACTGTATGAACTGCAGGTGCTCGACAGTTACCACAACCCGACCTATGCCAATGGCCAGGCGGGTTCCATCTACAAGCAGGCCATGCCACGGGTGAACGCCTCGCGCGTACCGGGCCAGTGGCAGGTCTACGACATCATCTGGAAGGCCCCGCGCTTCTCGCCGGGCGGCGGCCTGACGTCGCCCGCACGGATCACCGTGCTGCACAACGGCGTGCTGGTACAGGACGACACCGTGCTGGCGGGCAGGACCGAATACATCGGTGCGCCTTCGTACGCACCGCATGGGTGCGCGCCGCTGTATCTGCAGGAACATGACTCCAAGGTCAGCTACCGCAACATCTGGGTGCGCGAGCTGTAGCGCTCACCGGCTACTTCGCCAGGTAGCTGGCGATGTCATCGATCTCCTGCTGTGACAGCTGCGGGAAGGGTGGCATCAGGCCGCCGCCCTTCCTGATCCTGTCCTTGACCTGGGCGGGCTGCAGCCGCTTGCCGACATCGGTGAGCGCCGGGAACGTCGGTGGTACACCGGTGCGTTCAGCACCGTGGCAGGCAGTGCAGTGCTGGGCGTAGAGTTTCGCACCCGCGGCCGGGTCGTCCTTGGCCCACGCTGCCGTCGCAACGTTCATGCCGCCCAGAGCCACGGCCACTGCCAGGATCATTTTCATGTGGGGCTCCTTGATGCGTCAGCGGTCGGCGCGGGTGGGCGGGTTGGTAGTCAGGTGTTCACGCAGGTAGTCCGCGCCGGCCTGGATGACCTTGGCGGGGTCGCGTGGCTGGTCGTGTTCGACGATGTACCACTGCACGCCAGCGTTGGCGGCGGCTGGCAGGATCGCGTTCCAGTCCAGCACGCCCTGCCCGACCGCAGCGAATCCACCTTCGTCTTCGGCCTGGCCCTTGGGCGCATTGTCCTTGGCGTGTACCGCAAATACGTGGCCGCGGAACTTGCCAAGCATCACGGCCGGGTCCAGGCCCGCGCGCGCGACCCAGGCCAGGTCCAGTTCGGTCTGCAGCTCGGGGCCGGCGGCGTCGAACAGCAGCTCCAGTCCGGTTCTGCCATTGAAGTCGACCAGCTCGAAGTCGTGGTTGTGGTAGGCCAGCTGCATCCCCCTGCCGCGCACCTGCCTGGCAATCCGGCCCAGCTCCCGTCCCAATGCGGTCCAGCCGGCGGCATCGCGCGGGCGGTCCTTCTGGTCCAGGTAGGGCACCACCAGCGTGCTGTTGCCAATCGAGCGGTTGAAGGCCACCACGGCATCCAGGTTGTCGCGCAGCTCGGGCAGCTGAACGTGCGACGAAACCGCTTTGATCGAGTAACGGTCCAGCAACTGTTTCAGTTCCGCAGCGCTTGCATTCTGCGTACCGACGGTTTCCACCGCACGCACGCCCGCGTCGTGGACGATCTTCAGCTGTTGGTCAAGCGGGCCGGCGTTGCGCAGCGTGTACATCTGCACGGCGATGGGCTTCTGCGCACCGGCTGTGTTCCCTGCGAAGGCGGGCAGGACTGCGAGCAGCAGCAGGACGAGGGTTGCAGTTCTACGGACAGGGATGTTCATCAACAGATCCTCCCGGGATTCAACCGATGGTGGTCCAGGTGCGTGACCTGGCCGATGCAATGACACGATCAACGATCCGCGCCGAGCGCAGGCCGTCTTCGAAGGTGGGCAGGCCCTGCGGCCGCTCGCCTTCAATGGCGCGATAGGTGTCGGCCACGAACGCTTCGAAGCACTGCCCGTAGCCCTGCGCGTGCCCCGCTGGCAGCGGCGACAACCGGCGTTGTTCGGCGCTGCCGGCGCCCGGGCCGCGCACGAAGATTTCCTCGCGCTGTTCGGGCAGGCCGATCCACAGCCGCTCGGCATCCTCCTGGTTGAACGCCACGCTGGCGTTGGCGCCGTCGATCTCGAACCAGAGCCGGTTGTGGCGTCCGGCCGAGACCTGGCTGACCGTCAATGACGCCAGCGTGCCCGCGCCGGTCCTGAACATCGCTGCGGCCACGTCCTCGCTCTCGACCGCTTGCTTTGCGCCGTCTGTCGCCGGCGTGCTGAAGCTCTGGGAGGTGGTTGCGCTGCGTTCGGCGATCACCGTGGCAAACGCCGCGTTCACTTCGGCGAAGCACTCGCCGCTGACCCATTCAACCAGGTCGCACCAATGCGACCCGATGTCAGCGAACACGCGCGATGTACCACCCAGTGCCGGGTCAACCCGCCAGTTGTTGCTGGCCGGGTCCAGCAGCCAGTCCTGCAGGTAGCTGCCATGGATCAGGTGCAGTGGCCCCAGATCGCCCTGCGCGATGCGTGCACGTGCCTCGCGGACCACCGGGTGGTAGCGGTAGACGAAGGGGACGGTGGCGATCAATCCGGTCGAGGCGGCCAGCGCCGCCAGCGCCTGCGCATCGTCCAGCGTCGTCGCCAACGGTTTCTCGCAGATCACGTGCTTGCCGGCTTCCAGTGCGGCCTGCGCCATCGTGCGGTGCAGATGATTGGGCGTGCAGATGTGCACGACCTGTACCTGGGGATCAGCGACGACGTCCTCGATATCGCGATAGGCGCGCGGGACATTCCACGCGTGCGCCACCTCGCGCGCGCGCTGCGGCGACGAGGCGGCCACGCCGCGCACCTCGGCGCCAGCCAGCAGTGCCGCGCGGCGATGCACCGCACCGATCATGCCGGTACCAATGATGGCGATTCCAAGCGGGGGCATCGGCTGGTCTCCTCAGGGGGTGGACGACGCGGCCGCAGCTACCGGGCGGTCGCGGAACAGCAGCAGGAAGGCGATCAACACCACCAGTGCGACGCCGGCCGGGAACAACCAGATCTGCTGCCAGTCCGGGCCCGCTGCAGTGGTGAAGTGCTCCACTACCGCGCCGGACAGGAAGGTGCCGATCAGCATGCCCACGCCATAGGTGGCCAGGGTGATGAAGCCCTGCGCGCTGCTGCGCGCGGCGGGGCCGGCGTGGGCATCGGTGTAGATCTGGCCGGTGACGAAGAAGAAGTCGTAGCAGATGCCATGCAGTACGATGCCGATCACAAGCAGGGAGAAGCCACTGCCCGCATCGCCGAAGGCGAACAGCGCGTAGCGCACGACCCAGGCCGCCATGCCGACCGCCAGCATGGTCTTCACCCCCAGCCGCACGAACAGGAACGGCATGGCCAGCATCAGCAGCACTTCGGAGACCTGGCCCAGCGACTGCAGTCCGGCGGCGCCGTGCACACCGAGGTCGTTGAGATACGGATTGGTGAAGTTGTAGTAGAACGACAGCGGGATGCAGATGGCGATGGAAGCCAGGAAGAACACCAGGTAGGCGCGCGACTTCAGCAACCGCAATGAATCCAGCCCCAGGATCTGTCCCAGCCCGGCATCGCGCTGCTGCGCCAGCGGCGGCGTGTGCGGCAGGGTGAACGCATACAGGCCCAGCACCAGCGATGCCAATGCGGCCATGCGGAAGGTCAGTTCAAGCCGGTGCGCCTGTTCCCAGCCCAGCCAGCCGATCAGCACCCCGGCGATGATCCAGCCGATGCTGCCGGCCACGCGTACCAGCGGGAACTGCTTCTCCGGCGATTGCATGTGCCGCATGGCGACGCTGTTGGCCAGTGCCAGCGTCGGCATGAACAGCAGCATGTAGCCCATCACGCAGGCGGAGAACATGCTGAAGCTGGTGGCGGTGGACGCCAGCCACATCAGCACCGCGCCGGCCAGGTGCAGTATCGCCAGGATGCGCTGCGCCGCGAAGTAGCGGTCTGCGATCAGGCCGACCAGGAACGGCGCCACGATGGCGCCGATGGACTGGCTGAGGAACGCCGTTGCCACCTGGCTTGCGCTGGCCTGCAGCGGGCCCTGTACCAGGTAGGTACCCAGGGTGACGAACCACGCCCCCCAGATGAAGAACTGCAGAAACATCATCGCGCCCAGGCGCGACATGGCGTGCGTCATGGCTTGCCCTCCCGGGGCGGTCGTGGCTCAGATTCCCAGCATGCGGCGCAGTGATCCAGCGTCCGTGTCGCTCCCGGCAAAGTCGTCGAAGGCGCGTTCGGTCACATGGATGATGTGATCGCGGATGAAGGCGGCACCCTCGCGCGCGCCGTCCTCCGGGTGTTTCAGGCAGCACTCCCATTCCAGCACCGCCCAGCCGGGGAAGTCGTACTGGGCGAACTTCGAGAAGATCGCCTTGAAGTCGATCTGGCCGTCACCGGGTGAGCGGAACCGGCCCGGACGATCGATCCAGTCCTGGTAGCCGCCATACACGCCGCTGCGCGCGCTGGGGCGATACTCCGCGTCCTTGACGTGGAAGATGCCGATGCGGGCGTGGTAGCGGTCGATGAAGCCGAGGTAGTCCATCTGCTGTAGCAGCAGGTGGCTGGGGTCGTACAGGATCTTCGCGCGGGGATGATGGTCGACCTCATCGAGGAAGCGCTCGAAGGTCGCGCCGTCGTGCAGGTCCTCGCCGGGATGGAGTTCGAAGCACAGGTCCACGCCGCAGGCGTCGAACACATCCAGGATCGGGCGCCAGCGACGGCCCAGTTCGGCGAAGGCTTCTTCCACCAGGCCCGGCGGGCGCTGCGGCCACGGATAGAAGTAGGGCCAGGCCAGCGCACCGGAGAAGGTGGCGTGCGCGGTCAGCCCCAGGCGCTGGCTGGCCTGCGCGGCGAGCCGCAGCTGCTCCACGGCCCAGGCCTGGCGCGCGGGCGGGTTGCCGCGCACGTCGGCGGGTGCGAATCCGTCGAACAGGCTGTCGTAGGCGGGATGGACCGCGACCAGCTGCCCCTGCAGGTGGGTCGACAGTTCGGTGATCTGCAGGCCGTGCCCGGCCAGCATGCCGGCAACATCGTCGCAGTACGCCTGGCTGCGTGCCGCCGCGGCCAGATCGAACAGGTAGGGCGCGGAGGTGGGAACTTGTACGCCAGAATAGCCCAGACCCGCGGCCCATCCGGCCAGCGTGTCCAGCCGATCAAAAGGAGCTGTGTCGCCGATGAACTGCGCCAGGAACAGCGCTGGACCCTTGAGCGTCTTCAACGTGATTCGCCCTCGATGCAATCGATTGCATTATCCTAGCAGGGGCGCACGCAGGACCTGTTGTGCACTGCACAGCGGACAGGAGAACTAACGCCATGGCCACCATCTACGACATCGCCAGGCACGTCGGCGTCTCCGCAGGCACGGTGTCACGGGCGCTTTCCCGGCCGGACAAGGTGCTGCCGGCCACCCGTGCGCGCATCGAGCAGGCCGCCGTCGCATTGGGCTATGTGCCCAACACGGTGGCCCGCACGCTCAAGACCCAGCGCAGCGGCAAGATCTTGGTCACCGTCCCGGACATCGCCAATCCGTTCTTCGCACAGATCCTGCAGGGTGCGGAGGAGGCCGCGCAGGCGGTCGGCTACGCGGTTCTGCTGGGCGATACCCAGCATCAACCCGATCGTGAGGAGCGCTACGCGCAGATGCTCCGGCGCAACGAGGCAGACGGCATGATCGTGCTGGGCCATCGCCTGCCACCGACCGCGCGCGAGATCGTCGAGCAGCGCGGCGCAGCTGCGCCGGTGGTCAATGGATGCGAGTTCGACCCCGCACTGGGCATCCCCAGCGTCCATATCGACAACGCGGCCGCCGCACGCGCGGTGATGGAGCACCTGTACGGCCTGGGGCACGAACGGATCGCCGTGGTCGGCGGGCCACCTGACAACCCCCTGCACCAGCAGCGGCTGGAAGGGGTCCGGGCCGCCGGCAAGGCGCGGGGTCGCCTGCGCCAGCTGAGCATCGTGCCCGGGGACTTTTCCGTTGAGTCCGGGCATGCGGCGGTGATGGCGCTGCTGGACGGCACGCCCGTGCCGACCGCGGTGTTCTGCTTCAGCGACCAGATGGCACTGGGGGCACTGGCGGCCTGTCGCGACCGGGGCATCCGCGTTCCGGAAGCGCTCTCCATCGTCGGCTTCGACGACCTGGCCTCGTCGCGTTACCTCACCCCGCCGCTGACGACCATCCAGCAGCCGATGCGTGAAATCGGCGAGCGCGCGGTCAACCTGCTGCTCGCCATCATTGAACAGGTCGATGTACCGCTTCAGCAGACGCTGGAGTTCAGCTTCATGCTGCGCGGTTCGACAGCGGCGCCTCGGCGGTAGCGGAGGCGAGGCAGGGCAGCCGGAGCAGCGCGGCCGGCCCGCGCGTCGTCCCGCGACCTTGATCCCGAATTGACGCAAAGCTGTCAGACTCATCGCAGGCAGCCCGGCAAGGGCCGTAGCAGCGGGTGTGATCGCGCAGGGGGGGCAATGCCATTCTTTACCGATTCGGCGGAAGGCGCGGTCGAAGGCATTGGCGCGGCACGTCGCATCGGCTGGATGCGTTTCGTCGGCAATGGGCTGGGGGCGATCCCCATCGCTTCGATCATCCTCGAGCGCCACGATGGGCCGCTGGCATGGGTCCTGCTGCTGCTCAACGCGCTGGCGTGGCCTGCGCTGGCATTGAAGCTGACCCAGCGCTCCGGCCAGCCCGCGCTCGTCCAGTTCCGCTGCATGGTGGCCGACTCCTTGTTCGGCGGTGGCTGGATCGCCTTCATGGCATTGAGCGCGGTGCCCAGTGCACTGTTCGCCGCACTGCTGGTGGCCGACAAGATCGCTGCCGGTGGCGTTCGCCTGGCGATGCGCGCCACGCTGGCCCTGCTGGTGGGCTTTGCGCTCACCTGGTGGGCGCTCGGCTTCCCTTACCAGCCGGTCACCTCGCAGCGCACGATCATGCTGAGTGTCCCGTTCCTGTTCGTGTATGGCATCGGCCTGAGCATTCTCAGTTGGCAGCTGGCGCGCCGGGTCAAATCGCAGAACCGCCAGCTGCAGCGTCTCAGCCGGATGGACCCGCTGGTCGAGCTGGCCAACCGCGGTTTCCTGATCCTGCGTGCGCAGCAGGCGCTGGACCGGGCACAGGGCCAGGGCGGCTTTGCCTGCCTGCTGATGCTCGATGTGGACGACTTCAAGCGCATCAATGACTCGCACGGCCACCGCGCCGGTGACGAGGTGCTGCGGCATATCGCGGCGACATTGCGCACCGTTGCCCGCCCGGGTGATACGCCCGCGCGGCTGGGGGGCGATGAGTTCGTCGTGCTGCTGCGCGACTGCGCGCCCGTCGATGCAATGCAGGTGGCCGAGCGGGTGCGCCTGCACCTGCTCGAGGCCGCGCGGCAGGCCACGCCGGGGGTGGAATTCAGCGTCAGTATCGGCATTGCGGCCACGCCGCGTGGCGGCAGTGTCGAGGACTGGTTGGCACTGGCCGACCGCGCGCTGTACCACGCCAAGCGCCAGGGCAAGAATACCGCCAGCTACGGCGAGTGAGCGCGCGTGGGGACGGCACGGCTGCCGCCGAACGCGGATGAAATGCCCATTCATCCTGCACGCGGAATCAGCACGCCAATCCTCTACCATGGGCCACCCCGCCCGGACGCGCTCCCATGCAAGACGCTCTCGTTGCCCAGCCCAAGCCCCCCATCCCAAGGATCGCGGCATGGCTGATGATGCTGCTGGGCATGTGGCTGGCGCTGAAACTGGGCCTGGTGGTCACCCTGCTGTCCGGCCTGCTGGTGTTCCAGCTGACCCACCTGCTGGCCTCCACCGTGGAAGGCAGGCTGCCGCCGGGACGCGCACGGGCGATCGCAGTGATCGTGCTGTCGGCGATCATCATCAGCGCGCTGGTGCTGGCCGGGATCGGCGTGGCCTCGTTCTTCCGCAACGAGACCGGTGGCCCGGACGCTTTGCTGGCGCGCCTGATGGAGATCCTCAACACCTCGCGGCACCAGGTGCCGGCGCTGCTGCAACCCTACATTCCCGAAGACATGCCAGCGCTGCGCGCGGCGCTGAACGACTGGGCCGCCGAGCATCAGCGCCAGCTGGGCGTGGCCGGTACCTCGGTGGTCCAGGTGGGTGTGCGCGTACTGATCGGCATGGTGCTGGGTGCGATGATCGCACTGTATGACGAACTGCCGCTGCCGAAGATGGGTCCGCTGGCGCAGGAGCTGGTCGGGCGCACCAGCCGCCTGGCCACCGCGTTCCGTCAGGTGGTGTTCGCGCAGGTGAAGATCTCGCTGCTCAACACCGTGTTCACCGCGATCTTCCTGCTGGGCGTGCTGCCGTTGTTCGGCGTGCACCTGCCGCTGTCCAAGACCCTGGTGCTGATCACCTTCCTGGCCGGCCTGCTGCCGGTGGTGGGCAACATCATCTCCAACACGATCATCACCATCGTCGCACTGTCGGTCTCGTTCTATGTGGCGGTGGCGGCGCTGCTGTACCTGATCGTGATCCACAAGCTGGAGTACTTCCTCAACGCGCGCATTGTGGGTGGCGAAATCCAGGCGCGGGCCTGGGAGCTGCTGCTGGCCATGCTGGTGATGGAGGCGGCCTTCGGCCTGCCGGGCCTGGTCGCCGCGCCGGTGTTCTATGCCTACGTGAAGCGCGAACTGGTCGACCAGCGCTGGATCTGACGCGGCGGGGCATGACGTATTTGTCCCGATTCGAGCGTCCGCGCGGCCTTGTCGGTGCGTTCGCGGCGCGCACGGTGTACCCACGGCCACGGTTGGCCCGTTAGCGGCTTGGCGCCTGTGCAGGCGGCCGCTACAGTGTTCCGCACGACAGGGGAAATGTGCATGGCCCGCAAGGCGTCGCCCATCGGATTGCGGACCTGGGTCTGGATCCTGGCCGGGCTGTTCGTAGTCTGTACGCTGCCGCTGATGGCCATCGCACTGGTGCAGGGCACGCTGCGCTTCACCGCCGCCGAGGACAACCTGGTCAGCCTGCGCCGGCTGCAGCAGACCTTCGACCTGGCCAACCAGGTGTCGGCCGAGCGCGGCCCCGCCAACAGCCTGCTGGGAGCCAATACGGCCGATGCGGCCGAACAGGCCCGGCTGACCGCGCAGCTGGCGGTTGCGCGCAAGCGGGTCGACACCGCCCTGCTGCAACTGGACACCGTGTTCAAGGCCGATCCCGGCGTGGTCGGCGAACATGGGCTGTTGGCCGACGTGCAACGTCGCCTGCAGTCGGCGCGGGCCGCAGTGGACCAGGTGGCGGCACAGCCGCACGACGCGCGCCGGGTGGAAGACGTGGAGCGCGCGATCAGCAGCATGTTCGCCGTGGTCGATCGCCTGCACGTGTTGACCTCGACGCAGATCGGCGTGCTGGTCAGTGCCGACCGCGAAGCGGCGATCCCGGCAATGCAGGGCCAGGTGCTGATCGACCTGCGCGAGCATGGTGGCCGCCTGGCCTCGAACGTGATGGCGCCGGTCGCGGTGCCGGGGGCCTGGCGTGACGAACAGGTGCGGGCTGCATTGCAGACCGAAGGCCGCCTGCTGGAGCTGTGGCGGCTGGCAGGCAGCCATGAAGCGGTGTTCCGCAGTGATCCGGCGCTGTCCTGGCATTGGGACATGGCACGCCGCCAGTTCTTCGGCGAATCGCTGCCAATGATCGAACAGCTGATCGAGGATGGCCGGCGTGGCGTGCCGCCGCCGTGGACCGCCGCCGAGTTCACCACGCGCTACGTGCCGACCCTGCAGTCGCTGGAGGCGCTGCGCGACGGTTACCTGAGCGTGTCCATCGCCCGCTTCGAGCGCACCCGTAACCGCGAAGCGACGCGCCTGGTGGTGCTGGTGGCGACGGTGCTGGGCACACTGGTGGTGCTTGGCGTGGCGCTGCGCATTACTCACCTGCAGATCCTGCGGCCACTGCTGCAGGCGCAGAAGCAGGTCATCCAGATCGCCTCGGAAGCGCCCGGCCCGGAGCAGCATGTGACCCACCCGCTGGCCGAGATGCAGCGCCTGTTCGATGCCATTGAAGTGCTGCGCGAGAAGTCGCGCGAGCGCTCGGCGTTGACCAGCGAGCTGCGCCAGTTGGCCGGCACCGATGAGCTGACCGGGTTGTTGAACCGGCGCGCGCTGGAAGAAAGGGTACAGCAGCGGCATGCCGACGGCGGCAACAGTGCGGTGGTGATCCTGCTGGATGTCGATCGCTTCAAGGCCATCAACGACGGCCATGGGCATGATGCGGGCGACCAGGTGCTGGTGCAGGTGGCGCAGCTGCTGCAGCGCCACCTGCGCCGCAGCGACAGCATCGCCCGCTACGGTGGCGAGGAGTTCCTGGTGCTGCTGGCCGACGGCGACCTGGCCGGCGGACGCCAATTGGCCGAGTCGCTGCGCATGGCACTGCGGCAGCTGGACATCGCACTGGCCGGTGGCAACGTGCTGCGGGTCACCGCCAGCTTCGGCGTGGCCGCGGGTGGCACCGATGCGCTGGGCTGGCGCACCCTGTTGCGTGCCGCCGATGCGGCCATGTACCAGGCCAAGGCACAGGGGCGCGACCGCGTGCGCGTGGCCGGTGGCGGCCGCAAGGCACGTTGACGGCACCCATCAGCCGATCCGCGCATGCACGCGGTGCAGCGTGCGCGCGATCATCCGGCGCGCGATGGGACGCGGCACCGAGAGCCCACGCCAGCGCAGTGCACCCACCCGGAACGTGGCGCTGGCGGTGGCCAGCACCTTGCCGGCCGGGTCGGTCAGCCAGCCGCGGGTGAAGGCGATGCTGCCCTTGCTGTGCTCGACCTCGCCCCACCCGATGATCCGCCCGGGCCGCGCCGGGCTGACGAAACTGGTCTTGGATTCCACCGTGACCGCGATGCGGTTGGCGGGCAGGGTGGCGTAGATCGCCGGCCCCATGCAGTCGTCCAGCATCGCTGACAGGAAACCGCCCTGCACATTGCCCATTGGGTTGGTGAGCACGGCGCCGGCTTCGAATTCGACCTGGATGCGGCGCAATGCATCGTCGTAGCCAACGAAGCGCCAGCCGAGCAGGGTGCCGGCCTGGGAGGGGGGCAGATCACCGTTGACCACGCTGTAGAAGATCGATTCGGGATTCATTGTGGGGCCTCGTGGGGGGAGGGGAGAGAAAGGGGACTCACTGCGGTAGCGACAACAGGGCCAGCACGAATCCGATGACCGACAGCAGCACCACCGCGGCGCCAGCGGGCACCGGTGTACGTGCGCCGGTACGCCGCCGCACACCGGAGGCGACCAGCACCGGCGGCAGCGTGGCGACCAGGCAGAACAGCTGGAACGCCAGCAGCTGCGGCAGTGCGAAGTGACCGCCGAAGAAGATCAGGCAGGCCAGCATCACGCCGGCACCGGCCAGTGCGATCCACCCGGCGCCGACCACGCGGATGAGCGCCATCAGCAGCACCTGCATGCGCGGTTCGATCTCCGCCCACGGCACGCCCACGGCTTGCCCGTGGTAGGGCATGAAGTCGGAGCGCTTCAGATAGGCTGCAGCAAACAGCGAGACAATGAAGAACGCCAACAGGTAGCAGCCGAACGCGAGCCAGGCGAACAGATCCATGTGGAGGCCATGCGGTTGCGAAGGAGTCGCCGCGCGGATGCCGGCTGCCATGCCGGTCGTGCCACGGGGTTGCGCGATTCTCCGGCAGCCCCCTGTTAGCCGGCTGTGGTGCTTCGCAGGGGCGTTCCTCCATCTGCTTTTAACGTGGGTATGGTGGTGTGGAGTGCGTCACGCACGGACCATGCGCCGTATCTCGTTTCCCGTGAAGAGGCCGCAAGTGCTCATCCACTTTCCGGTCACCGCTCTGCGCAGACGCTGGGCGTCCCTCCGATCAAGGACCACGCCGTGACCCAGCTCACCCTCCCAGAACTTGCCAAGAAAATGGCCGGCATCGATTTCACGATGCTGCAGACCCACGCCGGTGGAGAAATTGCCGGTCGCCCCATGAGCAACAACGGTGACGTGGACTATGACGGTGACAGCTGGTTCTTCACCATGGAAGACACCGACATGGTGCGCGAGATCGAGGCTGACCCTGCCGTCGCACTGGGTTTCTCCGGCAGCAAGTCGCTGCTGGGCAAGCCGCCGCTGTTCGTGCACGTGCAGGGAAGGGCAGCGCTGGTGCGCGATCGGGCCACGATGCGCGAGCACTGGGTGAAGGACCTGGAGCGGTGGTTCGAACAGGGAGTGGATACACCAGGACTGGTACTGATCCATGTGCGCGCCAGCCGCATCCACTACTGGGATGGCGAGGACGAGGGCGAAATCACAGCCTGATCCCGGTGCGGGGAGGCCGGCGGCAACGCGGCCGTTGCACGCCACGCCCGGGCTTTGCCATCCTCCCCGCTGCGTTCCGTACATTGGAGTTCCAATGCGCCCTGCCTCCTGGCTGATCCTGGCCCTGCTGCCTGCCCTGGTGGCGGCGCAGCCTGCGCGTGCACCCAAGGCCAGCGCACAAGCGCAGGACCCTTTCAGTGAGTTGTTCGATACCGCTTGCATGCAGCACATCGGCGCGCCAGCGCGGTTGCAGTCGTTGATGGAATCCAACGGGCTGTCACCGCTGCAGCCTGCCGAGGCGGCAACGTTGCTGCAGGGGCAGTCGGGCGTGGCCTGGATGGTGCCGCTGGCCAGCGGCCGCTATGCAGTCAGCTGGGCTGACGATGGCACGTGCACGGTCTACGCCGAAAAGGCCGACGCGGCGGTCGTGCAGAAGGGCTTTGCCCGGTTGGTGCAGGCGGCGCCGACGCCGTTGCAGGCGCGCTCGCTGCCAGGCCGTGGGCCGTTGTCGGCGGACCAGGTGGCGATCCAGTACGGCTGGGCCACGCCCGGGCAGGCCAAGCTGCAGGTGCGTTTCCGGCTGGTCACGCGGCAGGCCGCCGAGGCCGGCGTGCAGGCGATGGCCTCGGTGACGCCGGGCGAAGCGATGCTGGAACAGGCTGCACCCAGTCGGTAACGCTGGCCCCGCGCCGCGCAGGCTGCCCATGCCCGCGATTCAGCCTTTCACGCTGGTTGTGATATATCGTTTATCGATAAATACACCCCGGGGCGGCGAGGCCGCCCCAATGCCGGAGGCCGCTTGACCGCTCGTCCCGCCCGCGCCAGATCCGCGCGAGGCTTGTTCACCCTGGCCCAGGCCGCCGTCCAGGCCGTCCGGGCGATGTGCTGGCTGGGCATCCTGGCCGCACTGCTGGCCGTGCCGCTGGTCGCGCACGACCGTCGCTGGCTGCTCGACAGCGTCCACGATGCCGCTGCCGCTGCTGCGCACGGCAACGCCCTGTTCCTGCACTTCTGCCTGGGGCTGGCTGTGATCGTCGCGCTGCTGGTGCTGTGCCTGCTGTTCCTGCGCCATCTGCTGCGGCTGCTGAAATCGGCGGCGCGCGAAAGGCCGTTCACCCACGCCAATGCGCAGCGACTGCAACGCATGGCGTGGCTGATGCTGGCGATGGAGCTGCTGTCGATCCTGATCGGCGCCTACGCGGCCTGGATGGGCCCGGACTTCAGCTGGATGGAGGTGGGCGGCGGCATGTCGATCACCGGGCTGGTGGCGGTGCTGATGCTGTTCGTGCTGGCACGCGTCTTCGCCGTGGGCGCGGCGATGCGCGATGACCTCGACGGTGTCATCTGATGGCAATCGTCATCACCCTGGACCGCGTGCTGCAGGAACGGGGCATGACCCTGTCCGAGCTGGCCGGTCGCATCGACATCACCCTGGCGAACCTGTCGATCCTGAAGACCGGTAAGGCGCGCGCCATCCGCTTTTCCACGCTGGATGCGATCTGCCGGGAGCTGCAATGCACGCCTGGCGACCTGCTCGGGTACGACCCGGCGCGGGCGCAGGAAGCAGACTGAGTGTTTCTTCTTCTCCCTTGCCCAATGACGAAACGGACCTGAAATGGAATGGTTGACTGACCCCTCGATTTGGATGGGCCTTGCAACCCTGGTCGTGCTTGAGATCGTGCTCGGCATCGACAACCTGGTGTTCATCGCGATCCTTGCCGACAAGCTTCCGCCCCACCAGCGCGACCGCGCGCGGGTGATCGGCCTGGCACTGGCCCTGCTGATGCGGCTGGTGCTGCTGGCGGCGCTGGCCTGGATCATGAAACTGACCGCGCCGCTGCTTACGCTGTTCGAGCACAGCTTCTCCGGGCGTGACCTGATCCTGCTGGGCGGTGGCCTGTTCCTGCTGTTCAAGGGCACCATGGAGCTGCACGAACGGCTGGAAGGCCGCGCGCACCACGAAGACGGCAAGAAGGTCTACGCCAGCTTCGCAATGGTGGTGGCGCAGATCGTGGTGCTCGATGCGGTGTTCTCGCTGGACTCGGTGATCACCGCGGTCGGCATGGTCGACAACCTGGGCGTGATGTATGCCGCCGTCACCATCGCGATGGCGCTGATGCTGCTGGCGAGCAAGCCGTTGACCCGCTTCGTCAACAAGCATCCCACCGTGGTGGTGCTGTGCCTGGGCTTCCTGCTGATGATCGGTTTCAGCCTGGTGGCCGAGGGCCTGGGCTACAAGATCCCGAAGGGCTACCTGTACGCCGCGATCGCCTTCTCGATCCTGGTCGAGGCGTTCAACCAGTGGGTGCGTTTCAATCGTGAGCGCAACGAGCGCCGCCAGCCGTTCCGCCAGCGCACCGCTGATGCGGTGCTGCGCATGCTCGGGGCGCGCCCGGCCAACGGCCATTCCGATGACGGCGTGGACGAGCCGGTAGATGCCGAAGAGCGCCTGCAGCCGGCCGAGCACGAGATGATCCGTAGCGTGCTCGGCCTGGCTGACCGTCCGGTGTCGAGCGTAATGACCGTGCGCGCCGATGTGCAGTGGATCGACCTGGCGCGGGGCCAGGAGGATGTGGTGGCCCGCCTGGTGGCATCGCCACACACCCGGCTGCTGGTGGGCGATGGTGACCTGGACAGCCTGCGTGGCGTGGTGCAGAGCCGCGACCTGCTGGCTGACCTGCTGCAGGGCAGGCCGCTGCAGCTGGAAGGCAACCTGCGCGAGCCGCAGTACGTGCTGTCCAGCGCCAGTGCGCTGCAGGCGCTGGAACTGATCCGCCAGCATCCGGTACCGCTGGCGGTGGCGGTGGATGAGTACGGCAGCGTGGAAGGCCTGGTGACCGCCAACGATCTGCTGGCGGCGATTGCCGGCGATCTGGTCGATACCCAGGACGAGCGCTATGGCGTGGTCGCGCAGGGCGAGGACCAGTGGGAGGCCGACGGTGCGCTGACCCTGGACGACCTGCAGCGGCTGACCGGCGTATCGCTGCCACGCAGTGCCGACTACATGACCATCTCCGGGCTGGTGCTGGAGCAGCTGGGCCGGCTGCCGGACACCGGCGATGCGGTGGAGGTGGCGGGTGTGCGCATCACCGTGCTGGCGATGGAGAAGCGCCGCATTGCCCGCCTGCGGGTGGAACACCTCGACCAGCCGTTGTAGAGCCGAGCCCATGCTGGGCTTCGGGGATGCAGCCGAGCATGGCTCGGCTCTACACAACATGGCCCGCAGCCGTCACCATGGCGGGCCCGCTTTCTGTCATGGATGGTTGCAGTGCTGAGTACGATCGGTTTGTTGATGGGCCTGTATGTGGCCTGGCGCCTGTTCTGGCCGCTGCGCATGCCCATCGGGTTGAAGGTCGTGCTGTCGCTGCTGATGGTGGCTGTGGCCGTGCAGCTGCGCATCGTGGCGACCTTTTGGGGCACGATGGCGTCGCCGGAAATTCCGAAACTGGCCATCGCCACGCTGGCCACCGGCTCCACGGCGGTGCTGCTGCTGGCATTGGTGATGCTGGTACTGGACGCCGGCCTGCTGGTTTCGCGCCTGCTGCGTTGGCCGCGCATGGTATCGGCCCTGCGTGCACCGCAGCTGCGGCCGGCGGCCGGCGTGCTGGCCCTGCTGGTCAGTGGTTATGGTGTCAGCCAGGGCATGGCAGTGCCCCAGCCGCGGCAGATCGAGGTGAGCATTGCCGGGCTGCCAGCGGCGTTCGACGGCTATCGCGTGCTGCAGCTGACCGACATCCATGCCAGCCGCCTGCTTACAGGTGACTGGGTGCGCAGGGTGGTGGACCAGGGCAACGCGCTGAAGCCGGACCTGATCGTGATCACCGGTGATCTGATCGACGGCAGCGTCGAGGCCCGTCGCGACGACGCGCGACCCCTGGCCGATCTGCGGGCGCCGGACGGTGTCGTTGCCATTACCGGCAACCACGAGTATTACGCGCAGTACCAGGCATGGATGCAGGCGTTCCGCGCGCTGCACATGCAGGTGCTGGAGAACAGTCATTTGCAGGTACGACGCGGCGATGCGGCGCTCACCATCGCCGGTGTCACCGACCCGGTGGCGGCACGCTACGGCCTGCCGCTGCCGGATCTCCAGGCTGCACTGGAGGGTGCCGATCCGTCCGCGCCGGTGATCCTGCTCGATCATCGCCCGCGCAATGCACGCGAGGCGGCGGCGCGTGGGGTGAAGCTGCAGCTGTCCGGGCACACTCACGGTGGGCAGATCATCGGCATGGACCAGCTGGTGAAGCGCGCCAATGGCGGTTTTGTCTCCGGCCGCTATGACGTGGATGGGATGACGCTGTACGTGGGCAACGGTGCGGGCCTCTGGGCCGGTTTCCCGGCGCGCATCGGCGTGCCGTCGGAGATCACCCTGGTGACATTGCGCCGCGCGCTGTGACCTGAAGTGGGGCAGGTCCCTTTGCGCAGGGAGTTCGCTGCCTATCGCGCTGGGATCCCTCTGTAGAGCCGAGCCCATGCTCGGCTGAACCAGAAAGGCAGCCGAGCATGGGCTCGGCTCCACAAGTAACCGCCTCCTCAAGAACTCCGCAGCGGTGGCCGCGCATGCGCATTGCGCCGCAGTGACTGCGCCCGCTTGGCTATCCAGCGCACCACGAAGGCGGTGAACAGCAGGGCCGACGGCACCGCATACCAGAAGTTGCCTGGCACGCGCTTGAAGTACGAGTAGGTGAACACCGCCGCGATGATCCACATGCCGGTCAGGTGCAGGCGACGCCAAGCGGTGGGGCCCATGCGGCGGGCGATCCCCCGATGCGAGGTGATGGCCAGCGCCACGATGGCGATGTAGCCCACCGTGCCCGGGAGGTTGGCCAGCGCGGATCGTGCTGGCCAGAACGCCGGGTTGAGGATGCCGAAACTGGTGATGGCGATGGCATGCAGCAGGTGCGAAAACGCGAAGGACAAACCGACGGTGCGCCGTTCGCGCAGCAGGAACCGGGTGAATGGGCCGGGCAGAAGACTGGCGAACGACGATGCGGTGAACGCCGCCAGGAACAACAGGAACGATGTACGTGCAGTGACCCGTATCGCCGCACGGCTGCCTTCGGCTGCATCGGGATACAGGGCGAAGGCCGCCAGCGCGAATGCGATCAGGACCACGGCCATGGCCACAAACAGGCGCCAGCCGTGCAGGAAGGAAGTGTTGGAAGCAGGCATGGTGAGACCTCGAAGCAGGAATGGGGAGCACCGACCGCTGGCCGGGCGATGAGTGGGTAGCGCCGGCCGCTGGCCGGCACCCTCAACAGTCGTTCGGCACAATCAGCACGCTCGCCGCACACAGCTCGCCCAGTACGGGCGCGCAGGCCGCGCGCAATGCGTCCGTTGCCACGCCATGTGCCTCGGACAGCGCCCGGAGTGCTGCTTCCACAGCTGCGCCGTCGTCACCAAAGATCGATAGCAGCGCGTAGGCCAGCGGCGACAGTTGCTCGACCTGCAGGCTGAAATCGGCGAGGCGCCGGATCAGCAGCAGCGTGGGCGCAGCGCTCGGCACCGGCTCCAGGGCCTCGTCCTCATGCACCGGCCATCGGTAGCCCAGCACCCGCACCAGCGGCGAAACCGCCAGCACATCGCTGCCCTCGGGAACGCTGTGCAGCGACTGCCCGGCGTCACGCGCTTCAATGCGCAGCGACTGCAGCGTGCTCTCGTAGTGCGCAAGTTCCGCTGCCCAGGCCGGGAGTGCCAGCGCGTCCTGCACTGCCAGCCAGGCCGTGAACTCGCCGGCGATCTGTGGGAACAACGGGGTCTGGCAGGCGTGGTGGGCGTAGTAGTGCTCCACTGTGTCGCGCCAGTGTGGCGTGCCCAACTGCTGTTGCAGGCGCGGCAGGCTGCCGGCCAGCAGGGCGTCCAGGCTGTCGATGCACAGGCGGCGGTATACCGCCAGCCTGCCCGCCTCGACGCTGTCGGGTGCGGCCATTGCTGGGTCGCGCACATGATCGGCCCAGCGCCGTTGCAGGGTAGCCAGCGACTCAGCCATGGGCCACCTCGGGCCAGCGTGCCTCGGCTTGCGCCTGGCGGATCTGCGCGACCTCGGCCAGCAACTCCGCCAGCGGCGGAAAGTTGAAGTCGCGTTCGAGCAGCGTGGGGCGCACGCCGACCCGCGCATAGGCCTCGCGCAACAGCGCCCAGACCACGCCTTTCACCGGGGCACCGTGGGTGTCGATCTTGAAGCCATCACCTTCATCGAAATGGCCGGCCACATGCAGCGAGGCAACACGGTGGGACGGCACGCGGGCCAGGAATTCGAAAGCGTCGTAATCGTTGTTGCAGGCGTTGACGAAGACGTTGTTGACGTCCAGCAGCAGGTCGCAGTCGGCTTCGGCGAGCACGGCGTTGATGAAGTCGATCTCGCTCATGTCCGCGCCGGCAACGGCGTAGTAGGAGATGTTCTCCACGGCGATGCGCCGGCCCAGCATGTCCTGCACCTGGGCGATGCGACTGGCGACATGCTGTACGGCTTCGGCGGTGAACGGCAGCGGCAGCAGGTCGTAGACATGTCCGCCGGCGGCGCAGTAGCTCAGGTGTTCGCTGTACAGCTGCACCTGGTGCAGGTCGAGGAAGGCACGGGTCTGTGCCAGCAGGGTGCGGTCCAGCGGATCAGGACCTCCCAGCGACAGCGACAGGCCGTGGCAGGTCAGGGGGTGGCGCTCGCTGAGCTGGCGCAGCGCGGCGCCGTGTGCACCGCCGACGCCGATCCAGTTGTCAGGGGACACTTCGAGGAAGTCGATGGCGCCGGCCGGCATTGCCAGCAGTTCGTCGATCAGGCCACGGCGCAGGCCAAGACCGGCGGCATTGGAGGGCAGGGGCAGGGACATGGCGGATGCTCCAGAGAGAGGGCGCCGCCTTGAAGGCAGCGCCGGTTGGACGTCGATCAATCGGCAACGCGGGAGAACAGGCCCTTCGGCATCGGCTTGCCGTTGGCGGTGTAGACGCTGCGCAGGTAGTCGTGCGCTTCCTGTTCGCTGATGTAACCGTCGTGGTCGGTGTCGATGCGGTCGAACTCGGCGGCACGCTTGGCGGCCACCGCGTTGAACTCGGCACGCGAGACCTTGCCGTCGTGGTCACGGTCGGTGCGGGCAAACGAGGCATCGCCGCACTTGCCTTCGCCACACTGGCCTTCGGCCACCTTGGCCTTGCCGGCGGGCTTGCCGGTGGTGGCCTTGTTGGCCCCGCACTTGCCTTCGCCGCACTTGCCTTCGGCGGCGGCGCCCATGGCGACGGCGCTGATCGCCAGCGGTTGGATCGCTGCGGCCTGGCCGGCCAGCAGCAGGCCACCGGCCAGGGCGATGCCGATGGCACCAATGCGCGGCAGGCGGGAGGAGGGGGTGTTCTTGGTCGAGACGGACATGGTGGTGACTCCTTGGGGATGGCACGCCAGGCGTGCGGGATGGACGCCGCCTGAAGGCGACGGAAACGAAAGGAAGAAGCGCGGGAAGGGGCGAAGCAGGTCAGACGGTGCGACGACGGCGCAGCGCGTAGCCCAGCAGCAGCACGCCACCGAGCAGGGCGCCGCCGAAGCCGACGCCGGGCAACAGCGCGGCAACCGGCAGCAACAGGGCGATCAGGCTGACGCCCCAGCCCAGGCCGTCATTGCCGACGGGGGCATGCTGTGGGCCGGCCAGCAGCCGGTCCACGCTGAGCGCGCCACCGCCGTTGAGGATCAATGGCAGCAGCATGGCCAGGAACAGCAGCGGCAGCTTGAAGTTGCCGTAGCCCTGGTCTGTGATCGCGTAGCCCTGCCAGAGTTCACCCAGGCCGTTCCACTGGTCGGGCCAGTGCACGGCGGCGATGGCGACCACCGTCAACACCCAGAAGACGTAGGCCACCGAGCGCGTGGCCAGGCCGAGCAGCAGCATCACCGCACCCACCAGTTCCAGCCAGGTGGCCAGTTGCCAGTTCAACGATGCGGGCAGGGTGGAGAACGGGAACGGGAAGCGACCTTCCAGGTCGGCGAACCAGTTCTGGCCGCCCAGCTTCTCGCGGCCGGACTCAAAGAACTCCCAGGCCAGCAGGGTGCGCAGCGCCAATGGCGACAGCCAGCGGCCGACGGCGTCCAGGCGGGGGGTATACACGGAAGAGGCGGTGCTGATCATGGTGGTGTCCTGCGGGCCAGTGGTCGATGGAGGCCATTCCAGGCGGTGCAGGTATCGGCAACGTGTGCCGTTGCCCGGGGTTTTGTCAGCGACTGTGGCCGCGACCGGGGTTTCGTACAGTCCGATACAAAGACGATGCGTGGATGCACATCGGGGCGTTGTGCGCACGCGGGCGGGGAACGATGTCCGGCCGGTAGTAGCCGGCCTGGCCCGTCGCGCAAATGTATCCCAGTGTAGAAACCCGCCTGCGCCCTACAGTCCGGTACAACTCCGCGCCACGGAGAAACAGCGCCGATACACCGGCAGGCGGAAATGGCCACTCCCAACACCGGAGTGACACCCATGATCCGTACCTCCTTGCTTGCCGCCGCTCTCGCCCTGGCCGGCGCTGCCGCCCCCGCCTTCGCTACCCAGGCCGATACCGCTGCACCGCCCACCGTCATCCTGGTGCACGGCGCCTTCGCCGATGGCTCCAGCTGGAGCAAGGTCCTCACCACGCTGCACGACTGGAAGGTGCCGGCGGTGGCGGTGCAGAACCCGCTCACCTCACTGGCCGACGATGTGGCGGCCACCCGCCGCGCGATTGCCGCCGCGCCTGGCAAGGTGGTGCTGGTCGGCCACAGCTGGGGTGGCACGGTCATCACCGAAGCGGGCAATGACCCGAAGGTGCAGGCGCTGGTGTACGTGGCGGCCTTCGCACCGGATGCAGGGCAGTCTTCGGCGCAACAGGGCGAAGGCTTCCCGGTCGGGCCGGGCCTGGCCCGGCTGCAGGAGAGGGATGGCTACCTGACCTTGCCGGCCGATGCCATCGCCCAGGACTTCGCCCCGGACGTGATGAAAAAGTCGGCCGCACTGCTGTACAGCACGCAGGTCCCGTTGAAGGCCAGCGCGCTGGGCGAGGTGGTGAACGTGGCGGCCTGGCGCAGCAAGCCGAGCTGGTACGTGCTCAGCCGTGATGACCGCATGCTGTCGCCACAGCTGCAGGCCGCGACCGCACGTCGCATCGGTGCTCAGCTGCAATCGATCGGCAGCAGCCATGTGTCGCTGCTTTCGCATCCGGCGCAGGTGGCCGACAGCATCCTGGAAGCGGCGGGGGTGAAGCCGGTGGAGCTGCCGCTGGCCGAGCAGGGGGGCTGAGCGATGGCCGCACTGCGAGGGTACGCACGGCCGCTGCTGCTGGGCCTGCTGGGCGGAGCGGTGTTGTTGCTGGCATGGCCCAGCCCGGAGGCCGATGCGCGGCCGGCACAGGCCGTTCCCGCCACCGGGTTCGACGGTGGCGGGCCCTGGCACAACAGCCCACCGCTCACACTGAAGCAGTTGCGGGGACAGGTGGTGCTGGTCGAGTTCTGGACCTACACCTGCAGCAACTGCCTCAACGTGGCGCCGTATGTCCACCAGTGGCATGCACGCTACGCGCCGCAGGGCCTGAAGGTGATCGGCGTGCATACGCCGGAATTCGCCTATGAAGGGTTGCCCGGCAACGTGCGCAAGGCCATCGCGCGGTTGGATATCACCTGGCCGGTGGTGCAGGACAACCAGTACCGGATCTGGAACGCCTGGGGCAACCGCTTCTGGCCCGCGCTGTACCTGCTCGACCGGCAGGGGCGGGTGGTCTACCGCCATTACGGCGAGGGCGACTACGCACGTACCGAAAGCGAGATCCAGCGCCTGCTGGCCAGCCCATGAGCCGCGCTACCATGGCCGCGCAGCGCGGCCCTGACCTCCGTCTTCATCGAGAACGCAATGAACCATGTACCGCACATCCTGGTCGTCGACGATGACAGCGAGATCCGCCAGATGCTGGCCGACTACCTGCAGCGCAACGGCCTGCGCGTGAGCCAGGCCGACGGTGGCCGGGCCATGCGCGCGCTGATGGATACCCATGCGGTGGATCTGGTAGTGCTGGACGTGATGATGCCGGGCGAGGACGGCCTGAGCCTGTGCCGCAACCTGCGCGCCGGCAAGCATCGTGCGGTGCCGGTGGTGCTGCTGACCGCCCGCGATGACGAAACCGATCGCATCATCGGCCTGGAAATGGGCGCTGACGACTACGTGACCAAGCCCTTTTCCTCGCGCGAACTGCTGGCGCGCATCAACGCCGTGATCCGCCGCACGCAGATGCTGCCGCCGAACCTGCAGGTGAGCGAGGCCGGGCGCCAGCTCGCCTTCGGCGAGTGGCGCCTGGACACCACCGCGCGCCATCTGCTGGATGCGCAGGACACTGCGTATCCGCTCAGTGGCGCCGAGTTCCGCCTGTTGCGCGTGTTCCTCGACCACGCCAATCGGGTGCTTAGCCGTGACCAGCTGCTCAGCCTCACCCAGGGCCGCGATGCCGAACTGTTTGATCGCTCGATCGACCTGCTGGTCAGCCGCGTGCGCCAGCGACTGGGTGACGACGCGCGCGAGCCGACCTACATCAAGACCGTGCGCAGCGAAGGCTATGTGTTCAGCGTGCCGGTGCAGTTGCTGGGGCCAGACGAATGAACACCTGCGCACGCCGTCCACGCTGGCCGCGCACGCTGTCGGCGCGGCTGCTGCTGGTCCTGCTGGGCGGACTCACCCTGGCCCACGCGCTGTCCTTCGGCCTGCTGTTCTTCGAACGCTACCAGTCCACTCGTAGCATGATGCTGCGCAACCTCGACGAGGATGTGGCGGTGAGTGTCGCGCTGCTGGAGCACCTGCCTGTGGCGCAGCGTGAGGCCTGGGTGCCGCGGCTGGAGCGGCGCACCTACCGTTACCTGCTGCGCCCGGCCGCGGCCGGACCAGGGCTGCAGACCGATCGTGCACGCCAGGTCACGGCGATCATCGACGACAGCCTGCAGCACCGCTATCCGTTGCAGGCGCGCCAGGTGGCTCGCCTGCCGGAGCGGTTCGAGGTGGAACTGCGCCTGCACGACGGCACACCCTTGACCATTGAAGTCACTCCGTCGGGCCTGCCGCTGGCACGTTGGCTGCCCGCCGTGCTGCTGGTGCAGCTGGCGCTGCTGCTGGTGTGCGCGTGGTTGGCGGTGCGCCTGGCCCTGCGCCCGCTGCAGCAGCTGTCGCATGCGGTGGAGCATCTGCAGCCGGGCAAGGACGGGCCCGCACTGCCTGAAGATGGCCCTGCGGAAGTGGGCGGCGCGGCGGCTGCACTCAATGCACTGCAGGCACGCATTCGTGGCCATGTCAGTGAGCGCCTGCAGATCCTGGCCGCGATCTCGCATGACCTGCAGACCCCTATCACGCGCATGAAGCTGCGGGTGGAGACCCTGCCTGAAGACAGCACCCAGCAGCGCCTGCTGGCCGACCTCGATCACCTTGGGCAGCTGGTGCGTGAGGGCGTGGCCTATGCGCGCAGCAGCCACGTTGCCGCTGGCGCGCCGGTGTCGATGGACCTGGGCGCGTTCCTCGCCAGTGTGGTCGGCGACTACGAGGACATGGGCAAGCCGGTCACTGGCGGTGCGCCCGCTGGACTGGTCGTGCAGACCTGGCCGCAGCCGCTGCGCCGCGTGGTCGGCAATCTGGTCGACAACGCATTGCGCTACGCCGGCGCCGCCGAGATCGAGGCGGGCCGCGATAAGGCCGGAAGGGTCTGGATCAGCATTTCCGACCGTGGCCCCGGTATTCCCGAGGGCCAGCTGCAGGCAGTGCTGGCGCCGTTCCACCGGCTGGAAAGCTCGCGCAATCGCGATACCGGCGGGACCGGCCTGGGCCTGGCCATCGCGGTGCAGCTGGCGCAGTCGCTGGGCGGCTCGCTGCGGTTGCACAACCGCGAGGGTGGCGGCCTGCGGGCGGAACTGCAGCTGCCGGGCTGAGTTGCCCGGCCTTGTGTTCCAGCAAGGATGCTTCTGCTTCGGCCTTGGCGGTGAGCGCTTCACCGGTCATGAAACTCAGTGCATGCACGCAGCCGACAGCCGATGACCGGCATTTCACCCCGTCCATGCCACGCTGCGCGGAACCTGCCCAACCGGGACCGAGGCTGTTGAAGGCGAACACGCAATGACGGCGGCGCGGCAGCGCTCGATGTGGGTGGCGGGCCTGTCCACGGTGGTGGAGTGGTACGACTTCACCCTGTACCTGTACTTCGCCACGGTGCTGTCGCGGGTGTTCTTCGGCGGTGGCGAGCAGGCGTTGCTGGTGACCTTGGCTGGCTTCGCGGTGTCCTACCTGATGCGTCCGCTGGGCGCGCTGTGCTTTGGTCACCTGGGTGACCGGCTCGGCCGACGCTGGATGTTGCTGGCGTCGATGGCGTTGATGGCAGCGGCAATGCTGGCCACTGCGCTGCTGCCGACCGCGGCCACCGCAGGCGCCACGGCCGGCGTGCTGCTGCTGGTGCTGCGCTGCGTGATGGCGTTCTCGGTGGGCGGCGAATATACCGGCGTGGTGGCGTACCTGCTGGAAAGCGCACCGGCGCGCCGACGCGGCCTGGTTACGTCATTGGCTTCGGCGGCCAGCGAAGTGGGCGCACTGCTGGCGGTGGCGATCTCTGCACTTACCGTCGCGCTGCTGCCCACCGCGCAGCTGGACCGTTGGGGCTGGCGGATTCCGTTCCTCGTCGGCGCCGCGCTTGCGCTGGTGATCCTGATTGCGCGTTCGGGCATGCACGAGTCGCCGGAGTTCGAGCGCCAGCGCCGCGAAGGCAGCATTCCCGCCACACCACTGCGGCATGTGCTGCAGCATCATCCGTTGGCGGTGGCGCGCACGTTCGCGATTTCGGCGCTGGGATCGATCACTTACTACGTGGGCATCACCTATGTGCCTGCATTCCTGCACGCGCAGGGCCACGATGAGGGTGACGCACTGTGGCTGTCGACGATCGCGGCGGTGGCAGTGATCGCGATCACGCCCCTGTGTGGCGCATTGTCGGACCGCATCGGACGACGTCCGGTGTTGTTGGGCCTGACCGTGCTGGCAGCGCTGCTGCCGCTGTCCCTGTTTGCGTGGATGGCACAGGCGACGGCGCTGGGCATCGTGCTGGCGGCGGTGCTGCTGGCCTGCGTGGCCGGCGGTGTAAGCGCGGTGGCGGCCCCGGCCACGGCAGAGCAGTTCCCCGGCGAAGGCCGGGTCAGCGGGCTGGCACTGGGGGTAACCATGGCCACGGCGGTGTTCGGCGGTGCGACGCCGTGGCTGGCGCAATGGTGGGTGGAACGCAGCGGCTGGGCGGCGGCGCCGGGCGCGATGATCGCGCTGGTGGCGGTGCTGGTGCTGCCGGTGCTGTGGACCCTGCCCGAGACGGTCCCGGGCAGGGCCAGGCGCTAGCCGGTCAGACCTTCAGGGTCTGCTCGATGTCGGCCAGTACCGCGGCCGCATCCACACCGATGGCGATCGACTGCACCACGTGGCCGTCCCACACGCTGGGGCCGAATGCCAGGCCTTCCGGCTTGGGAATGGTCATGCCGCGGGCGACGCCGTCGGTGGCCACGCGCACGCTGGCGCGCTCGAACTGGAACAGTTCCGGGCGGGTCAGCGCGATGCACGCGCAGCAGTCATGCACGACCATGCCCTTGTGGCCGGCCTGCAGGTAGAAGTCCACGTAATCCTGCGACAGCGCACGGACCAGCTCGGCGTCGGCACCGCCGATGGTGGCCAGCTTATCCAGGCCGTCACGGTCCATTTCCACGCGGGTGGTCACGTCCAGGCCGATCGCGGTGACTGGCCAGCTGGCGGTGAACACCACGTCGGCGGCTTCGGCATCGCCCCAGATATTGGCCTCGGCGGCCGGGGTGATGTTGCCGTTGACGTGGAAGGCGCCGCCCATGATCACCACGCCGCGTACCAGGCCGGCGATGTCCGGGGCCTGCTGCAGGGCCAGGGCCAGGTTGGTCATGCGGCCGACCGCGACCAGGGTCACTTCGCCCGGATGGGCGCGGACCAGATCGATGATCAGCTGATGGGCCGGGCGGGCATCGGCGGCCACGTCCAGGCTGGCCGGCACCGGGTGGTTGCCCAGGCCGTTGTGGCCGTGGATGTGCACCGGCCACGCTTCCGGGGTGGCTTCCGGCTGCAGCGGGCCATCGGCACCGCGCGCGACCGGGGCGGCGAAGCCCCAGGCCTGCTTCAGGTACAGCGCGTTGTGCGTGGTCGACTCCACCGAGGCATTGCCGAAGGTGGTGGTGACACCGATCAGGTCGATCTGGGCGTGCTTGTGCAGGTAAAGCAGGGCCAGGGCGTCGTCGACGCCCGGGTCGGTATCGAAAATGACTTTCAGCATGTTGTTGTTCTTCTTCTTCCGTGTGGTGCGAGGGGCGCCGGCGGCCACGGGGCAGGCCGGCGCGCCCCCACATTGTCCCATCTTCATGACAGGCAGGGCCATTGCCGGGGTGGCAGGCCATAATGCCTCCAGTCCAGGCATGGAGTCGCCGAATGCTGATCGTTGCCCTTCTGCTGGTCCTGCTGGTGCTGGGCCTGAACGTGGTGGCCACCGTGGTGATCGTCAGGCGTGATGGGCTGTCGGCGGGTGGCCGGACGGTGCAGCTGCTGCTGGTCTGGCTGCTGCCGCTGGTCGGCGCCATCCTGTGCATGGCGGTGGCTACGGCCGATGGCTCCGGGATCCGGGGCGACAACAGTTTCGGCGATGGCTACGATCATCCGGGCGGCCAATCCGGCGACAGCTACAGCCATCAAAGTCACAGCAGCTCCGACTGCAGCAGCGACGGTGGCAGCGGTGA
>NZ_JAOCGL010000139.1:0-8286 GCF_029842485.1 Stenotrophomonas sp. GD03777 | reverse complement strand
CCAGATCCGTCCTGGTTCAGGCGGCGTTCTTCAACGTCGCCATGTCGATCACGAAGCGGTAGCGCACATCGTTCTTCGCCATGCGCTCCCAGGCTTCGTTGACGTTCCTGATGTCGATCATCTCGACGTCGCTGACGATGCCGTGCTCGGCGCAGAAGTCCATCATTTCCTGGGTTTCGGCCATGCCACCGATCGCCGAGCCGGTCAGGTGCTTGCGGCCGAAGATCACGCTGCCGCCGGTCAGCGGCGGGTCCAGTTCGGTCAGCACGCCCACCAGGCACATGGTGGCTTCGCGCTTGAGCAGGCCCATGTACGGATTGGTGTCATGGCTGACCGGGATGGTATTGAGCAGGAAGTCGAAGCTGCCGGCGTGCGCCTTCATCTGCGCCGCATCGCGCGAGACCAGCACCTCATCGGCGCCCAGGCGCTTGGCATCGGCGCCCTTTTCCGGGGTGGTGGTGATCATCACCACGTGCGCGCCGAGTGCCTTGGCGAACTTCACGCCCATGTGGCCGAGGCCGCCGAGGCCGATCACGCCGACCTTCTGGCCCGGGCCGACCTTCCAATGGCGCAGCGGCGACCACGTGGTAATCCCGGCGCACAGCAGCGGTGCGGCCGCCTTCAGGTCGAGGGTATCGGAGACCTTCACCACGAAGCGCTGCTCTACCACCACGTGGTCGGAATAGCCGCCGTAGGTCGGTGCGCCGCTTTCGCGTTCACGGCCGTTGTAGGTCCAGGTCGCGCCCTCGGCACAGTACTGCTCCAGGTCGTGCTGGCAGGCGTCGCAGTGGCGGCAGGAGTCGACCATGCAACCCACGCCGGCGTGGTCGCCGACCTTGAAGCGGGTAACGTTGCTGCCGACCTCGGTGACGCGGCCGATGATCTCGTGGCCCGGCACCATCGGGTAGATCGAGCCACCCCAGTCATCGCGGGCCTGGTGCAGGTCGGAGTGGCAGATGCCGCTGTAGAGGATCTCGATGCGCACATCGTCGGGACCGACCGCACGGCGTTCGAACTCATAGGGGACCAGCGGAGCGGTATGGGAATGGGCGGCGTAACCACGGGCGAGGGACATGGGGAATCCTTGGCAGGGTTTATCGAAAGGCGCTTTACAATACGCCGCGTTCCCAATGGCAAGAAGCGTGGATATCGGCATGATTCATCAAGTGAAACTGCACAATCATGGCCACTGACAACCTTTCCCACCTGGCCGCGTTCGCGGCGGTTGCCCGCCACCGCAGCTTCCGCCGCGCCGGCGCCGAGCTGGCGCTGTCGACCTCGGCGGTGAGCTATGCGATCCGCGCGCTGGAAGAACGACTGGGCGTGGGCCTGTTCCACCGCACCACGCGCAGCGTGGCCCTGACCGAGGCCGGGCAGCGCCTGCTGGAGCGCCTTCAGCCGGCGCTGGGGCAGGTGCATGACGCGCTGGAAGAAATGAACCACTTCCGTGCCGCCCCGGCCGGCCTGCTGCGCATCAACGCCACCCGGGCGGCGGTGGCGACCCAGCTGCGGCCTCGGCTTGCGCGCTTCCTGCACGCTCACCCCGATGTACGCGTCGAGCTGACCGAAAATGATGGGCTGGTCGATATCGTCGCCGAGGGCTACGACGCGGGCGTGCGCCTGCACGAATTCGTGCCCGAGGACATGGTGGCGGTGCCGATGGGGCCGCCTCTGCGTGGGCTGATCGTTGGCTCGCCGGATTACCTGCGGCGACATCCGGCGCCGCAGCATCCGCGCGACCTGGCCGCGCATGAATGCATCCGCTTCCGCTTTGCCAGCGGGCATCTGTACAAATGGCAGTTCGAGCGTAGCGGGCAAGCGCTGGAGATCGACGTGCCGGGCCGGCTGACGTTGAGCGAGCAGGGCACCGTGGTCGGTGCAGTGCTTGATGGCATCGGCCTGGCCTACGTGCTGGAAGACACCGCGCGGCCGTATATCGAATCGAGGCAGATGGTGGCGGTACTGGAAGACTGGAGCGAGCCGTTCGCCGGGTTCGCGCTGTACTACCCGAAGCAGCGGCAGATGCCCGGAGCGCTGCGCGCGTTCGTCGACATGCTGCGGGAGTGACGTGCGGTGGTGCGTATCCACGCATGGCGTGGATCTACTGCCGAACGACAGCCTCCACGCGTTGCTTGAAGCGGATCAGTAGATCCGCGCCATGCGTGGATTGGCGCCCGCGACGCAGCCAGCAATTCATTCGACCAGCGCGTCGTAGCCTTCGCCACTGAACTGGATCAGGCAGAAGCCGTGCCCGAACGGATCGGCCAGCACGG
Organism: Stenotrophomonas sp. GD03777; assembly: GCF_029842485.1. Lineage (NCBI taxonomy): Bacteria > Pseudomonadati > Pseudomonadota > Gammaproteobacteria > Lysobacterales > Lysobacteraceae > Stenotrophomonas > Stenotrophomonas sp. GD03777. Next base: position 6,013 of record NZ_JAOCGL010000139.1, on the reverse strand, counting down.
CGATACGGCCCCAGCGGCGCTCGCGCACCGGTTGCTCGAGCATCGCCCCGGCCGCGACCGCACGCATCAACGCGGCGTCGATGTCCTCCACCACCCAGTCCAGGTGCAGCGGGGTCCAGTGGCGCTCGTAGTCACGCACGTCGCCGTCTTCGGTGGCGGCGCTGCCAGCCTCGTTCTGCAGCAGATAGAGCGGTGTTGGCCCACCGAGCAGTTCCACCGCGCCGGGGCCGAGCCGACGACCGATGCGCAATCCAAACGCGGCCAGGTAGAACGTTTCGGCGGCGGCCAGGTCGGGCACGTCGATGTTGATGATGAAGTTGCGGGCAGTGGCGTTCATGGCAGTGATTTCCTGCATCCGGTGGTTGCAGTCTAGTCCCGCCACCTGTTGCTGCCGGTTCATCTCCTGCGAGGATTCGGGCAAGCTGGGCGACCTCTATCGACAAGGACTTCCATGAGCGCACTCTCTGACATCGAACAGGCCACCGGGCAGGCCTTCCCCCCTTTGTTCAAGCAGTTGCAGGTAGCAGGCCGGTTGAGCTGGGGCAGTTCGCATCCGGATTGGTCCGAGGTGGTGTTCCCGACGCTGCAGGCGGATCCACCGGTGCTGTTGTACGCCCAGGAATACGAACCGCTGGAACACGATGAGCTGCTCGAAGCGTGGCAGGAGCTGACCGCCGAGGACCACTACAATCCCCTGCGTCCCGACCTGCAGCTGCTGCCGTTCGCGCGGACCGGCGGCGGCGACAGCTACTGCTTCTGGAGCAACGCGCCCGATTCTGCCGAGCCGCCCGTCGTGCTGGTGTGGCATGACGATGATCGTGCCGATGTGCTGGCCGCCAACTACCAGGATTTCCTGTTCCGCAAGATGGTCGAAGCCGTTGCCGACTACCAAGCGCCGTATACGCTGCTGTCGCATGGCGAGCTGGCCGGCAATCTGCAGCGCTGGCTGCAGAGCCACCAGTCGTTCCTGCGCGGCGACCAGTTCGCGGCGTTGCAGCGGTTGTTCGCCCGCGTTGACGATATTGAAGAAGGAAACATCAGCGAAGACGACGCACAGGCCATCGTCGCTGATGTGATCGGCTTCGAGCGGTTGGACGAGTCGTTCGCTTACGTGCGCGAGGAAGTTTGAGCCAAGGGTCGGAGCCCCACCTGTGGTGGGGATCCGATCCCGTGCGGGATCAGCCTGCGGCCGGGTAATCGAGGTAGCCTGCTTCGCCGCCACCGTAATAGGTGCTGCGGTCGGGCGTGGCCAACGCGATGTTGCGCTGCAGGCGTTCGACCAGATCCGGGTTGGCGATGAACGGCTGGCCGAACGCGGCCAGGTCGATGGTGCCCGCTTCGACCAGCTGCAGGGCGCGTTCGCGGGTCATGCCACCTGCCAGGATGACGGTGCCGCCGTAGGCCTGCTTGAACTGCCGCAGGAACACCTCGCCCAGTACCGACTGGCCCGCCTGCAGGTTGTCGTTGAGATGCACATAGGCCAGGCCGCGCTTGCCCAGTTCCTCGGCCAGGTACAGGTAGGTGGCCTCGTTGTCGGGGTAGAACGGCATGTCGAAGGTGAGGTTGTTCGGCGCCAGGCGCACGCCGACGCGCTGCGCACCGATGCGCTGGGCCATCGCATCGACGGTCTCCAGGATCAAGCGCGCACGATTGGACAGCGAACCGCCGTAGCGATCATCGCGCTGGTTGATGAGCGGGTTGAGGAACTGTTCGAACAGGTAGCCGTTGGCGGCATGCAGTTCGATGCCATCGAAACCGGCGGCGATGGCGTTGTCGGCGCCGCGCGCGAAGTCGTCGACGATGCCGGGGATCTCTTCGGTGGCCAGCGCACGTGCCGGGGTGGGATCGGCGTGGCCGCGGCTGCCGTCGTCCAGATAGACGAACGAAGTGTTCTTCGGTGCACTGGCGACCGGCCGGGTACCGGCGCTTACCGGTTGGCCACCGTCGGGCTGCAGCGAGGAATGCGACATGCGGCCGACGTGCCAGAGCTGGGCGAAGATCGTGCCCTGTGCGGCATGCACCGCCTCGGTGACGAGCTTCCACCCGGCGACCTGCTCGGCCGACCAGATACCCGGCACGTCGATGTAACCCTGGCCCTGCGGCGAGACCGGGGTGCCTTCACTGATGATCAGGCCGGCGCTGGCGCGCTGCCGGTAGTACTGCGCGGTGAGTTCATTGGCCACCGCGCCGGGGTTGCGGGCACGGGTCATCGGGGCCATCACGATGCGGTTGCGCAGGGCGGTGCCTGCCAGATCGAAGGGGCGGAACAGGGCGGCGGTCATGTCGGTCATCTCGGTGCGGGGGGAGGCGCCAGCGGCGCGATGCACACAGGATGGAGTTGACATGCAGGCGCATAAAGCGCTTCGATCTCCCTAGATGCGGGACGATTTGTCCCCAATGGAGCGCGATAGATGCTGCCGCTGGAATCATTGAATGGCCTGGTCACGTTCGTTACCACGGCCCGCTCAGGCAGCTTCACCGAGGCTGCCGACGCGCTGGGCATCTCGCGCTCGGCGGTGGGCAAGGCCATCGCCCGGCTGGAAGCGCGGCTGGGCGTGCGCCTGTTCCACCGCACCACGCGGCGCATCGCGCTGACCACCGACGGCGAAGCGTACTACGCATCGTGTGCGGCGGCGCTGGAAGAAATCTCCGCCGCCGAGGCCTGCCTGGGGTCGGCCGGCCTGCCCAGCGGACGGCTGCGCATCGACATGCCATCCTCGTTCGGGCGCCTGGTGGTGCTGCCGGTGCTGCTGCGCCTGTGCCGGCAATACCCGGACCTGCAACTGACGATGACCTTCACCGATCACTTCGTCGATCCGGTCGAAGAGGGCATCGACCTGCTGATCCGCTTCGGCGGATTGCACCAGGCCGAACATCTGGTCGCGCGCCGGCTGGGTCGCCAACGACTGGTCACCTGCGCATCGCCGGAGTACCTGCGGGCGCATGGCGTGCCGGGCAGCGTGGAGGAACTGTCGCAGCACCGCAGCATCGTTGGTTTCCGCCACGGCCAGCCGGTGGCGTGGCGGATCGGCAGGGATGATGCCGAGGGAACGTTCATCCCGAATGCGACCTACCAGCTCAACGATGGTGACGCGGTGATCGATGCGGCCATCGCTGGGCTGGGCATCTGCCAGATGCCCGTTTCACTGGTGCGCCGTCATCTGGAATCCGGCGCGCTGCAATCGGTGCTGGATGCGCACATGCAGCGGCATATCGACATCCATGCGCTGTGGCCACCGACCCGCCACCTGCGGCCGAAGGTGCGCTACGTGGTGGATGAGCTGGCGCGGTTGGCGGGTGAGGGATTGTTCGATTGAGCTGGCCACGATTGAGTTCCTGCTGGCTGCTTGTATACTATCCCCCAGTATAGTTCCTGGGTGGTTCGCCATGCCGCACTCCCCCGAAGAGAAGAAGAAGGTCCTGGCCCGCGTGCGCCGCATCCGCGGCCAGTGCGATGCGCTTGACCGCGCGCTGGAAGCCGGCGCCGACTGCGGGCCGGTGCTGCAGCAGATCGCCGCCATCCGTGGCGCGGTCAACGGCCTGATGTCCGAGGTGATGGAGGCCCATCTGCGCGAGGAATTCGGCCAGCCCGCTGCCTCCGACGAGCAACGCGCCGAACGCGTGCGCGACATGAGCGCGTTGATCCGCTCGTACCTGAAATAAACGACGGCGCAACATGGCGCCGCCCATCCTGTCATTGCCTGTCCCTGGAGAAGCCATCATGAAGTCCCGTGCCGCCGTCGCCTTTGGTCCCGGCCAGCCGCTGCAGATCGTCGAGATCGACGTCGCCCCGCCGAAGAAGGGCGAAGTGCTGGTGAAAATCACCCATACCGGTGTCTGCCACACCGATGCGTTCACCCTGTCCGGCGATGACCCGGAAGGCCTGTTCCCGGTGGTGCTGGGCCATGAAGGCGCCGGCATCGTGGTGGAAGTGGGCGAGGGCGTGACCAGCGTCAAGCCGGGCGACCACGTGATTCCGCTGTATACCGCCGAGTGCGGCGAGTGCCTGTTCTGCAAGAGCGGCAAGACCAACCTGTGCGTATCGGTGCGTGCCACCCAGGGCAAGGGGGTGATGCCCGACGGCACCAGCCGCTTCAGCTACAACGGCGAGCCGCTGTATCACTACATGGGCTGCTCGACCTTCAGCGAATACACCGTTGTGGCCGAAGTCTCGCTGGCGAAGATCAATCCGGACGCCAACCCGGAACACGTCTGCCTGCTCGGCTGCGGTGTCACCACCGGCATCGGCGCGGTGCACAACACCGCCAAGGTGCAGGAAGGCGACAGCGTGGCGGTGTTCGGCCTGGGTGGCATCGGCCTGGCGGTGATCCAGGGTGCGCGCCAGGCCAAGGCCGGCCGCATCATCGCGGTGGACACCAACCCGTCCAAGTTTGAGCTGGCGCGCGAGTTCGGTGCCACCGACTGCATCAACCCGAAGGATTTCGACAAGCCGATCCAGCAGGTCATCGTTGAAATGACCACCTGGGGTGTGGACCACAGCTTCGAGTGCATCGGCAACGTCAACGTGATGCGTGCGGCGCTGGAATGCGCGCACCGTGGCTGGGGCCAGAGCGTGGTGATCGGCGTGGCCGGTGCCGGGCAGGAGATCTCCACCCGCCCGTTCCAGCTGGTGACCGGCCGCAAGTGGATGGGCACTGCCTTCGGTGGCGTGAAGGGCCGCAGCCAGCTGCCGGGCATGGTCGAGGACGCGATGAAGGGCGACATCGAACTGGCCCCGTTCGTCACCCACACCATGGGCCTGGACAAGATCAACGATGCCTTTGACCTGATGCATGAAGGCAAGTCGATCCGTTCGGTGGTCCATTACTGAGCCGCAGCGTGGGCTGGTTCGATGCCTTGCGCAGGCCGCGTGCGGAAGATCCGCGCGCGGCCCTGGTTGATCCGATCGAGCAGGCGTTGCGCGTGCTGGGTTGGGTCGAAGGCGTCGTGGGTCCGCCGCGCGCAGTGGACTCACCCTTCGGCATTGATGAAATGCCGTTCGAGCACTGGCTGGCGCAGGTGTTCCTGCCGCGCCTGCACGAAGCCCGCGCCGATGGCCAATGGCCACCGCGCAGTGACGTGGCGGTCGCAGCGTACCGCAACCTGGACGGCCAGCCTGGTGTCGAACCGCTGCTGCGCCTGCTGTCGCAGCTGGATGAGTTGATCAACACACGTGACGGCTGACGCCGGCACGCAGGAGAGTTCCATGGAACGTATTGAACACCGCGCCTGTTTCGGCGGTTGGCAGGATGTTTACCGCCATCGTTCGACCACGCTGGGCTGCGACATGCAGTTCGCCGTGTACCTGCCGCCGCAGGCGGAAACGCAGAAGCTGCCGGTGCTGTATTGGCTGAGCGGGCTGACCTGCACCGAGCAGAATTTCATCACCAAGGCCGGTGCGCAGCGCTATGCAGCCGAGCACAGCGTAATCATCGTCGCGCCGGATACCAGCCCGCGCGGTGATGACGTGGCCGATGCCGAGGGCTATGACCTGGGCAAGGGGGCGGGGTTCTACCTCAACGCCACCCGTGCACCGTGGGCGAAGCACTACCGCATGCATGACTATGTGGCGCAGGAACTGCCGGCGCTGATCGAGGCGAACTTCCCGGTCACCGGCGCGCGTGGCATCAGCGGCCACTCGATGGGTGGCCATGGTGCGCTGGTGATCGCGCTGCGCAACCCGGGGCGCTACCGCAGTGTGTCGGCGTTCTCGCCGATCGTCGCGCCCAGCCACGTACCGTGGGGGCAGAAGGCGTTCACGGCTTATCTGGGCGACAACCCAGCCGACTGGGCGCAGTGGGACGCGTGTGCGTTGCTGGCGACGGCCAGCGAGCGCCTGCCGTTGCTGGTCGACCAGGGCGAGGCGGACGAGTTCCTGCAGACCCAGCTGCAGCCGCAGCGCCTGCAGGAGGCCTGCGCCGCAGCCGGCCATCCGCTGACCCTGCGCCTGCAGCCGGGCTACGACCACAGCTACTATTTCATCGCCAGCTTCATCGGCGAGCACGTCGCCCAC
>NZ_JAOCGL010000138.1:0-8335 GCF_029842485.1 Stenotrophomonas sp. GD03777 | reverse complement strand
GGACGTACTTGCAGCGTCCCCCGCGCAGCCCACCAGCCCGGCCAAGCGCGGCTTTTGCTTGTGAACCCGTCCCCGCCACGAGGGGCTCCGCCGTTGGCCGGACACCCCGCGACAAACCACCACACGTGCGCAATCCCCACGAACGTCGGACAATGGAGACCTCGGCGGCCCGCCACGCCGCCCCTCCCGCTTTCCGCTGCAAGGATTCCCCCATGGCCGCCCGCAAGTCCTCCGCCCCCCTCATCGAAGTCACCGCCCGCCCCGGCCAGCCGCTGGGCATGGCGCCGGCCACCTTCCTGCGCGACTTCTGGCAGAAACGCCCGCTGCTGATCCGCAACGCCTTCCCCAACTTCCAGACCCCGGTGCAGCCGGAAGACCTGGCCGGGCTGGCCTGCGAGGAAGGCGTGCTGGCGCGCCTGATCGAGCACGACAAGACCCGGGACGGCTGGCGCGTGCGCACCGGCCCGTTCCAGGAAGACGTGTTCCCGGCCCTGCCCGACCACGACTGGACCCTGCTGGTGCAGGACGTGGACAAGTGGGACCCGGACGTGCGCGCCCTGATCGAGCACTTCAGCTTCCTGCCGCGTTGGCGCATGGATGACGTGATGATCAGCTTCGCCGCCACCGGCGGCTCGGTCGGCGCCCATGTCGACCAGTACGACGTGTTCCTGCTGCAGGCCCACGGCCACCGCCGCTGGCAGATCGACGCCAGCGAATCGATCAAGGGCAAGCAGCCACCGCTGGGCTTCCGCCCGGACGTGGAACTGAAGCTGCTGAAGGTGTTCAAGCCGACCCACGACTGGGTGCTGGCGCCGGGCGACATGTTGTACCTGCCGCCGAACGTGCCGCACCACGGCGTCGCCGAGGATCCCTGCCTGACGTTCTCCTTCGGCATGCGCGCGCCGTCCTCGGCCGAGCTGATCAGCGACTACCTCGACACCCTGATCGCCGATGCCGACGAGAACATCCGTTACCAGGATGCCGACCTCAAGGTGCCGGCCGACCCGAACGAAATCGACACGGTGGCGATGGCGCGGGTGATCACCGCGCTCAACGCCATCCGCATGAACGACCCGGACAAGCTGGGTGACTGGTTCGGTCGCTTCATCACCACCTACCGCGCCGCCGGCGAAGTGATGGCCCACCAGGCCGCACCGGCACCGGAGGAAGTGGTCCAGGCGCTGGCCTCCGGCCTGCTGCTGCAGCGCCACCCGTGGGCACGCCTGGCCTGGCGCCGGGCCAAGCGCGGCGCCAGCCTGTACGTCAGCGGCCAGGACTTCGCGCTGCCGGTGAAGGACGCCCAGCGCCTGGCCGGTGCCGAGCAGCTCGACGCCGCCGCCTATCGCGGCCTGTCCGACAAGGGCCGCGCGGTGGTCCAGCAGCTGTTGGTCGGTGGCGTGTTCCAGCTGATCGATCCGAACGAGGTGTATGACGCTGAAGATGAGGATGACGGCGAAGACGCCGTGGTCCTCGGCGAAGTGGTCGAAGGCCGTGACCGTGTCGACGCGATCGACGCAGACGCGGTGTCCGACGATGTCCACACCGTGACCGTGCACGACGACGGCATCGAAGTCATCGTCAACTTCGAGGATCACGACGAAGACGACAGCGACGACGGTCGCGCCTGAGCCCTGCCGCCATGGTCCGGGTCCAGCAGGTCAGCCACGCCGACGCCCACGTTGCCATCCACGACGTGCGCCAACGCGTGTTCGTGCAGGAACAGGGCATCGCCGCGGAACTGGAACGCGATGCGCTGGACCCGGTCAGCGTCCATGTGCTGGCGCTGGACAGTGACAACCAGCCGGTCGGCACCGGCCGGCTGGCCCCGGACGGCCGCATCGGCCGTATGGCCGTGCTGGCCAGCCATCGCAGCCACGGGGTCGGTGAGGCCCTGCTGGAGGCACTGGTCGAGGCCGGGCGCAGGCTCGGCCTGGCCGAGCTGCACCTGCACGCCCAACTGCCCGCCCGCGATTTCTATGCCCGCCAGGGCTTCCTGCCGGAAGGCGAGGTATTCGAGGAGGCCGGCATCGGCCACCAGCAGATGCGCCGCCGGTTGGGCGCGGCCAGTGCCATCGACAGCCGCGAGCAGGCGGTGGCCATCACCACGGCCATCGTCCACCGCGCCCGCCGCCAAGTGTGGCTGCACAGCCGTCAGCTGGACCCGGGACTGCTCGACGCGCCGTCGGTACAGGCCGCCCTGCGCCGCTTCGTCACCGCCCGCCACGACAAGCAGCTGCGGGTGATCGTGCACGACGCCGCCGCCATCGCGTCTGCCGGAGCGCCGCTGCTGGCGCTGGCCCAGCGCTTGCCAAGCGTGATCCAGTTCCGCGAGGTCAGCGACCCGGTCGACCGCGCGCTGGCCTCTTCCTGCCTGCTCAACGATGCGGGCGACTTCTACTTTCGTCTGATCGGCCATCGCCTCGACGGCGAGGCCGGTATCGCGCTGCCGGCACGTTCGCAGCCGTTCGGGCAGCAATTGCAGCGCGTCTGGGACCGTTCGCGCGATTGCAGCGAACTGCGCGCGCTCGGCATCTGAGCCGGCACCGCTGACCCAACCTGTCTGGAACCGGCACCAGCGGACGCGGGATACCTGTGGTGGTGCCCCTTCGTGTCCCGTTGGGGGTACAATTTGGCTGTTTGAACGCGCCCGCGCAGGGCTATTCATCTTCCTGCCGGGTCCTTCTGAAGCCATACCCCACAAAGCGAATCAACACCCTCCATCGTGGACAATCAACTGAAGCAGTTTGCGCAATCTTCGCAACTCGCCGGCGGCAACGCCTCCTATGTCGAGGACCTGTACGAGCAGTACCTGGTCTCCCCGGATAGTGTCGATCCCAAATGGAAAACCTACTTCGACGGCTTCAAGGGCCGCGAAGCAGGTGACATTCCGCACTCGGCCGTCATCTCCCACATCGCGGACGCGGCCAAGGATGCGCTGAAAGCTGGCACCGGCACCGGTGCGGGCGACGAGCGCGAGCGCAATGTCGGTCGTCTGATCACCGCCTACCGCTCGCGCGGCCACCTGGACGCCCGCCTCGATCCGCTGGGCCTGGCCGCGCCGGTCAACACCCCGGACCTGGGCCTGCCGTTCCACAGCCTGTCCGATGCCGATCTCAACAGCGAGTTCAGCACCGGCGGCGTCGGCGGCCAGCCGCGCATGAAGCTGCGCGACCTGCTCGCACGCCTGAAGGCGACCTACACCGGCTCGATCGGTGCGGAGTTCATGCACATCTCCGAGGTCGAGCAGCGCCAGTGGATCTACAAGAAGCTGGAAGCGGCCGGTGGCAACTACCAGCTGGACGCTGACACCCAGCGCCGCACCCTGGAGCGCCTGACCGCGGCCGAAGGCCTGGAGCGCTACCTGCACACCAAGTACGTCGGCCAGAAGCGCTTCTCGCTGGAAGGCGGCGACTCGCTGATCCCGATGATGGACACCATCATCCGCAGCGCCGGCAAGGATGGCGTCAAGGACGTGGTGATCGGCATGGCCCACCGCGGCCGCCTGAACGTGCTGGTCAACACCCTGGGCAAGAACCCGCGCAAGCTGTTCGACGAATTCGAAGGCAAGTTCGAGCACGACGAGCACGCGTCGGCCGGCGACGTGAAGTACCACATGGGCTTCTCCGCCGACGTGGCCACCGACGGTGGCCCGGTGCACCTGGCGCTGGCGTTCAACCCGTCGCACCTGGAAATCGCCGACCCGGTCGTGGCCGGTTCCGTGCGTTCGCGCCAGGAGCGCCGCAAGGACACCGCACGCAAGCAGGTCATGCCGATCCTGATCCACGGCGACGCGGCCTTCTCCGGCCAGGGCGTGGTCATGGAGCTGTTCCAGATGTCGCAGGCCCGCGGCTTCGCCGTCGGCGGCACCGTGCACATCGTGGTCAACAACCAGGTCGGCTTCACCACTTCCAACCCGCTGGATACGCGCTCCACGCGCTATGCCACCGACGTGGCGAAGATGATCGCCGCCCCGGTGCTGCACGTGAACGGCGATGATCCGGAAGCCGTCGTGTTCGCCGCGCAGCTGGCCTTCGAGTTCCGCCAGAAGTTCGCCAAGGACGTGGTCATCGACCTGATGTGCTACCGCCGTTGGGGCCACAACGAGGCCGACGAGCCGGCGATCACCCAGCCGCTGATGTACCAGGTGATCCGCAAGCACCCGACCACCCGCGAGATGTATGCCGAGCAGTTGGAAAAGGCGGGCGTGATCGCCGCCGGTGCCGGCAAGGCCATGGTCGATGCCTACCGCGAGAAGCTGGACGCCGGTGAAGTGACCACCGAGCTGGCCAAGGTCGAGAAGACTCCGCCGACCAGCCCGCTGTTCGTCGATTGGCCGAAGCTGCTGGAAGGCAAGCTGTCCGACCCGGTCTCGACCAAGGTCGAGAAGAACAAGCTGGTCGAGCTGGCCAAGCTGATCAACACCATCCCGGACGAAGTGCAGCTGCATTCGCGCGTGGCCAAGGTCTACGACGACCGCCGCAAGATGGCCGCCGGCGAGATCGCGGGCGACTGGGGCTTTGCCGAGAACCTGGCCTACGCCACCCTGCTCGACGAAGGCCACGCGCTGCGCCTGGTAGGCCAGGACGTCGGCCGCGGTACGTTCACGCACCGCCATGCGATCCTGCACGACCAGAAGACCGACAACTACTACATGCCGCTGCGGCAGCTGGTGGATTCGCCGGAGAAGGCCACCGTCATCGACTCGCTGCTGAGCGAAGAAGCGGTGATGGCCTACGAGTACGGTTTCTCCACCACCGATCCGAACACGCTGTGCATCTGGGAAGGCCAGTTCGGCGACTTCGCCAACGGTGCCCAGGTGGTGATCGACCAGTTCATCGCCGCCGGTGAAGCCAAGTGGGGCCGCATTTCCGGCCTGACCCTGCTGCTGCCGCATGGCTATGAAGGACAAGGCCCGGAACACAGCTCGGCGCGCCTGGAGCGCTTCCTGCAGCTGTGCGCCCTGGAGAACATGCTGGTTGTCGTGCCGTCGACCCCGGCGCAGGCCTTCCACATGCTGCGTCGCCAGCTGCACATGACCACCCGCAAGCCGCTGGTGGTGATGTCGCCGAAGTCGCTGCTGCGCCACAAGCTGGCCGTGTCGACCCTGGACGAACTGGCCAATGGCGAGTTCCAGCACCTGATCGGCGACGCCAATGCCGATGCCAAGAAGGTCAAGCGCGTGGTGCTGTGCTCGGGCAAGGTCTACTACGACCTGCTGGAAGACCAGACCAAGCGTGGCCAGGACGACGTGGCGATCATCCGCGTGGAGCAGCTGTATCCGTTCCCGCGTGCGCTGCTGGCTGCCGAGCTGAAGAAGTACGGCAAGGCCACCGACGTGGTGTGGACGCAGGAAGAACCGCAGAACCAGGGCGCGTGGTACCAGATCCGCCACCACCTGCAGTTCTGCCTGGCCGATGGCCAGAACCTGCACTACGCCGGTCGCGCACGTTCGGCGTCGCCGGCTGCCGGTCACATGGCTGACCACGTCCGCGAGCAGCAGCAGCTGATTGCCGACGCACTGGTCAACCCGTTCAACGACACGTTCGCTGAATAATCCTCCCCCTATTTAGAAGACAAACCAGGAAGCTCCCGCAATGGCCACCGAAGTCAAAGCCCCGGTACTGCCCGAATCCGTCGCCGACGGCACCATCGCCACCTGGCACAAGAAGGTGGGCGACGCCGTCAAGCGCGACGAAAACCTGCTTGACCTGGAAACCGACAAGGTCGTGCTGGAAGTGCCGTCGCCGGTTGACGGCGTGCTGAAGGAAATCAAGTTCAAGGAAGGCGATACCGTGACCTCCAGCCAGGTCGTGGCGATCATCGAAGAAGGCGCCGTAGCTGCGGCTCCGGCCCCGGCCGCTGAAGAGAAGAAGGCTGAAGCCGCACCGGCCGCCGCTGCTCCGGCCGCAGCCGCCGCTCCGGCTCCGGCTGCCAAGTCGGCCGCCGACACCCTGCCGCCGGGCGCCCGCTTCACCGCCATCACCGAAGGCGTGAACCCGGCCGACGTCGACGGCACCGGCCGTCGTGGTGCAGTGACCAAGGAAGACATCGTCAACTTCGCCCGCAACGGCGGCGCCGGCAAGGCCGGTGGTGCACGTCCGGAAGAGCGCGTGCCGATGACCCGCATCCGCAAGCGCATCGCCGAGCGCCTGATGGAGTCGAAGAACTCCACCGCCATGCTGACCACCTTCAACGAAGTCGACCTGTCCAAGGTGTCGGCGGCGCGCAAGGAACTGCAGGACGAGTTCGTCAAGGCCCACGGCATCAAGCTGGGCTTCATGAGCTTCTTCGTGAAGGCCGCTGCCAACGCGCTGCAGCGCTTCCCGCTGGTCAACGCCTCGATCGACGGCGACGACATCATCTACCACGGCTACTCGGACATCTCGATCGCCGTGTCGACCGAGAAGGGCCTGGTCACGCCTGTCCTGCGCAACGTCGAGCGCATGTCGTTCGCCGACATCGAGAAGACCATCGCCGACTACGCCAAGAAGGCACGTGACGGCAAGCTGGGCCTGGAAGAACTGCAGGGCGGCACCTTCACCGTGACCAACGGCGGCACCTTCGGTTCGCTGCTGTCGACCCCGATCATCAACCCGCCGCAGAGCGCCATCCTGGGCATGCACGCCATCAAGGAGCGTCCGATCGCCCAGAACGGCCAGGTCGTGATCGCGCCGATGATGTACCTGGCGCTGTCCTACGACCACCGCATCATCGACGGCAAGGACTCGGTGCAGTTCCTGGTGGACATCAAGAACCAGCTGGAAAACCCGGGCCGCATGCTGTTCGGCCTGTAAGAAACCTCCCGCCCCTCCGCGCCTGCGCGGAGGGGTTCTGGTAATGCATCAAGGAATAATTCAATGGCTGAACAATTCGACGTCGTCGTCATCGGTGCCGGCCCGGCCGGTTACCACGCTGCCATCCGCGCGGCCCAGCTGGGCCTGAAGACCGCCTGCATCGACGCAGCGCTGGGCAAGGACGGCAAGCCGGCCCTCGGCGGCACCTGCCTGCGCGTGGGCTGCATCCCGTCCAAGGCGCTGCTCGATTCCTCGCGCCAGTTCTGGAACATGGGCCACATCTTTGGCGACCACGGCATCAGCTTCAAGGATGCCAAGATCGACGTCGAGGCGATGATTGGCCGCAAGGACAAGATCGTCAAGCAGTTCACCGGCGGCATCGGCATGCTGTTCAAGGCCAACAAGGTCGCCGCCTACTACGGCTTCGGCCAGCTGCAGCCGGGCAACGTGGTCAAGGTGAAGCAGCACGACGGTTCGGAAGTCGAGCTGAAGGGCACCAACGTCATCATCGCGGCCGGTTCGGATTCGATCGAACTGCCGTTCGCCAAGTTCGACGGCGAGACCATCGTCGACAACGTCGGCGGCCTGGACTTCACCGAAGTGCCGAACCGCCTGGCGGTGATCGGTGCCGGCGTGATCGGCCTGGAACTGGGCAGCGTGTGGAAGCGCCTGGGCGCTGAAGTCACCATCCTTGAGGCCATGCCGGAGTTCCTGGCGGCTGCCGACGCCGAAGTGGCCAAGGCCGCTGCCAAGGAATTCAAGAAGCAGGGCCTGGACATCAAGCTCAATGCCAAGGTTTCCAAGACCGAGATCACCGGCAAGGGCAAGAAGAAGGAAGTCATCGTCACCTACACTGACGCGGAAGGCGAAAAGACCCTGACCGTGGACAAGCTGCTGGTGGCCGTCGGCCGTCGCGCCGCCACCAAGGGCCTGCTGGCCGAAGGCACCGGCGTCAAGGTCAACGAGCGCGGCCAGATCGAAGTCGACGCGCACTGCCACACCGGCGTCAACGGCGTGTGGGCGGTCGGCGACTGCGTGCGCGGCCCGATGCTGGCGCACAAGGGCTTCGAGGAAGGCATCGCGGTGGCTGAGCTGATCGCCGGCCTGCCGGGCCACGTCAACTTCGACACCATCCCGTGGGTCATCTACACCGAGCCGGAACTGGCCTGGGTCGGCAAGACCGAAGCCCAGCTGAAGGCCGAGGGCATTCCGTACAAGGCCGGCAGCTTCCCGTTCGCCGCCAACGGCCGTGCCGTAGCGATGATCGAGCCGGCGGGGTTCGTGAAGATCCTGGCCCATGCCGAAACCGATCGCATCCTCGGCATGCACCTGGTTGGCGCCAACGTCTCCGAACTGGTGCACGAAGGCGTGCTGACCATGGAGTTCAGCGGCTCGGCCGATGACCTGGCCCGCATCTGCCACGCCCACCCGTCGCTGTCGGAAGTGATCCACGACGCCGCGATGGCGGTCAGCAAGCGCGCCATCCACAAAGCGAACTGATCGTCCGGTAGTGCTGGCCGCTGGCCAGCATCACCCGGATA
>NZ_JAOCGL010000137.1:0-8480 GCF_029842485.1 Stenotrophomonas sp. GD03777 | reverse complement strand
CGCATTGGCCATCGTGCCGTTGCCGCCAGAGCAGGCGACCGAGCGGGCGCTCGGTGCCCGCTGCCCGGTGGATCTGGCCGGGCGGCTGGCGACCCAGGGCGACCTGCTGATTGGCGCCTGCCAGGGCACCATGCCGGCGCATCTGGCCGCGTTGCTGGTCGCGCTGCCCGCGCAGGACATCCACCTGCCGCGCAGCTGGCGCGAGCGTGAGGTGCGGCAGAAGGCCTGGTTCAAGGCTGTGCCGGGCTATGGCCAACGCCCGGACTTCATCGTGCGGATGGGCGACATCTGGGTGCGCTCGCTGGAAGGGCGCGACGCCGACAGCACGTTCTACCTGGTGTCAGCGCCGTTCACCTGCAGCGACCGGGTCGCCAACCGCGAGGAGTACGGCGCGGAGCCGGTTCGTGTGCCAGCGGGTGATTGCCGCGAGGCTTATGTAGCCCAGCGTGTGTACCAGGTCCGCGGGGATGCGGCGCCGAGGGATGTGACCGCCGATGCCATGCCGACGATGCCCCCGGTCACGGAGGCCGATCGTGCGCGCCAGCTGTCGCGTGAGGGCCGGATCAGCCTGGACCACAGCAAGCTGCAGTACGGCCCGGCCATGCGTTGGTTCGTGCAATACCCGGAGTCGGCGCAGAAGGGTGGTCCGCGCGCCTACAGTGACTGGAACCGTGAGCACATCGCGTTCGTGGTCTGGACCGGTGATCGCTTCGAGCTGCGCGAGAAGGTCGCGCGCGCGCAGTGGCCCTGTGACCCGGTGGCACCCGGCGATCGCGCCTGCGGCGGATTCCCGGATTCCGGGCCGGATCTGTTCGTGACGGCCGGAGCATCCGTGCCAATGACAGCGTCCAGCCCCTGAGCCGGAGTCTCGAAGTGATGCGGGAGCCGGGCTGACCGGCTCCCGCGCTGCATCAGGCCTGCAGGCTGCGGGTCTGGTTCCGCTGCTGTTCCAGCTGCTGGTCGCGCTCCAGCGCAACGCGCTGGTCGGCGGCCTGCTGGTCGATGCGCTGGCTGCTCTGTTCCAGCGGGGTGTTCATCGCCACTGCCGTATCCACCGACACACGAAGGTGGGCGGGGTCACCGCCCTGGCCCTGCACGGCGAAGCTGCGCGAGGCATCGGCATTCATGACCACTTCGTCGATGCGCTTGCCGCCTGCTGCGTGCATTTCGGCGGCCAGACTGCCTGCCAGTTGTGTGCTCATCACGTCTGGTACCCGGCCGACGCGGACATCCTGCGCGTGCACGCCACGGATCGCGTCGTTGAACAGTGGGTTGCCCACATGGTTGGCATCGTCCATTCGCAGCATGCTGGTGTGATGGCCGTTCTTCTCCGCTTCGCGGCGTGCCGGCTCACCGGGCTGCAGCGGGCCGCGGATGTGGTCGTACAGGTCGACGGCGCCGCCTGGAATGCCCCGCGCCGCGCGGGTGATACCGCTGCGCAGCGATTCCAGGTTGTCGCGGTACTCCTCGATCATCCTGGCGTTTTCTTTCGCCAGCGTCTGGGTTTCCGGGTGCTTCAGCACCGAGCCTTGATCGAGGAAGTTACCCAGTTTGTGGGAGCCCAAAGAACTGGCTGCCGCGATGACCGGGTAGTCTGGAATCAGGGCGCGCAACGAGTGGTTGCTGAAACCGGCAGCAGACAGCGTCCTGATCTCCTCCGGCTTGGCATAGATGCGCACCTGGCCGAAGTGCGGCGAGGCGGCGCTGACCGGATCGGAGGCCATGACATGATTGATCATGGTGTTGCCGCCTTCCGGGATGCGGTAGCCGAGGCTGACCGCGCCGTAGGCGTTGAAGGTTTCGCCCTTGACGTTGAAATGGTGCGAGGTGATCTGGGCCAGCGCGCCGCCGAGGGAGTGGCCGGTGACGGTGACCTCCGGCGGACGTTGGCCGAGATCCTGCCCCTCCTTCTTGGCGTAAGCGAGGGCGCGTTGGGTCAGCGCGATTGCGTCTGGCGCCTGCACATTGGTACGGGCGACGACCATGCCACCATCGGTCAGAATCGCATCGCGTGCGATTTGTTCGGTTCCGCGATGTGCGACGACAATTTCATTGGTGTCGACTCGCTGGTAGATCGTTCCCTGATAACCGTTCAGCCGATTATCAACGTGCTCTAGGATCTTGTACTTGTGCCCGTTGATTGGAACGATTTCTTCTTGGCCCGGTGCTCGACGACCGACCGCGTAATCCTTGTATGCATCTTCGGATAGCGCAGCGTAGTCTTGGCTGTTGAGGCTCATTGGCGGACCTCGCTGGCTTCAAGCGAAGCGGAGAACAGCGCATTCCGCAGTTCAGGGCGAAACTTTGTCGGATCCTTTTGGCCGCTTGCACCGTAGTCCGGAATCTCGCTGACTCGGGGATAGTCGGCACGCGGATAGTGGCGGGTCTCGACGTGGCCTTCGATAAGGGCCGAGGCTTCAATAAATGACAGGAAGCGCGTCTCGCCTTCAGCGCCCGTCGCCTTCAACATCGCCCCAGCGCCAGTGAACTCCCAATGGCACACGCCACGGCCGTAGTAGTCCTCGTCCAGCATCCGGTCCACATACAGCGTGCCGCGGTACTCGCCATCAGCGACCTTGCGCAGTTCCACCGGCTCTTGGCTGGTGATGCGAGCAGCCGTGCCGGTGGCCGGCTCGATGTGGCCGCACTGGTCTTCGTTGGTGACGTCGTACTGGGCCACGCCTTCAACCACAGCGAAATCACCCGGGGCGTCCTTCAGGCGCAGCACCAGTTCATAGGCCTTGCGCGGGCTGGGGTTGAGCTTGGCGAGGCCGCGCCCACCCTGGGCGACATCGGCTTCAGCAGCGGCACGTTCCTGGTTCATGGCGGTCTCCGGATGGCAGGCGGTCAACAGAAGCAGAGCAAGGCACGGAATCATCTTGTGGCGCAATGTCGGCCTCCTTGGGGATAGGGGTGAATGAGGCACTGGCAGCTCATGGCGTGAGCTTCTGCACAGTGGTGGTGGTTGAGAACAGCGCGTCGCGCAGATCTTCGCTGTACCCCGACGGAGCTTCCTCGCCACTGGCACCAAAATTGGCGACAGTGTCGGCGCGCGGATAGACAAGGTTCGGGTAATAAAGCGTCAGAGGCGAGTCGTTCTCCATGCGCTTCTTGTCGACGAACGTCAGGAATCGCGTATCCGCCTTGCTGGTCGTGGCGCGCAACATCGCACCGACGCCCGTCAGCGTCCAAACGCAGGCGCCGCGCCCGTAGTAGTCCTCATCCAGCATGCGGTCCAGGTAGAACGTACCGCGGTACTCGTTCTCGCTGACCTTGTGCAGGGTGACGGGCTCTTGGCTGGTGATGCGGCCCGCAGTGCCTGTTGCAGGCAGTATCCGCCCGCAGTCTTCGTAGTTGCTGACGTCATACTGGGCCACGCCCTCCACGATCGCGAACGGGCCCGGCGCGTCCTTCAGTGTCAGCACCAGTTCGTAGGCCTGCTTCGGCGCCGGGTTGAGTTTGGCCAGGCCGCGTCCACCCGCGGCGACGTCACGCTCGGCGTCGGCGTAGGGCGAACATGCCGCCAGCGGGACGAGGGCGAGCAATGCCAGGAGCGGCCGCCCCTTGGGTTCGGGGCGAGCTACACGCATGGCGCGAGCCTGCATCGTGCGTCCATGTCCATCTATCCTTCCTGGGTGGCAGGTTTCTCGATTATGGAACGTGCCGGGAGCGCTGTGCCACCCTTGGAGACGGATTTTTGACGCCCCGGCGAGGCATTGCCCGGGCGGATCGCTTGCCGCACAAGGCTCGCGATCATCACGTTGGCATTGCTGCCGGAGGCAGGTCTGCTGCTGAATCCGTGACTGAAATCAATCATTCACATGTCCATCACTTCATTGAAGGCGCCCTCCTTGAACTGCACGATCCGCCCTGAAATCCGCGAAGACCGCGCTGTCATCCACGCACTCACCGAGGCAGCCTTCCGCGAAGCCCCGCACAGCAGCCACACCGAGCAGTTCATTGTGGATGCACTGCGTTCGCGTGGAGAGCTGAGTCTCTCGCTGGTCGCCGAGAAGGACGGGCAGGTCGTCGGGCATGTTGCCTTGTCGCCGGTGACGATCAGCGATGGCAGTACGGGCTGGTTTGGCCTGGGACCAATCTCGGTGCTGCCCGGATGGCAGGGGCAGGGCATTGGCGCGGCGCTGATGCACGCAGTGCTCGACGCTTTGCGTGAGCAGGACGCGCAGGGGTGTGTAGTGCTGGGAGAACCCGCGTACTACGGTCGATTCGGATTCCGCGCCGAGCCCGGCCTGGTGCTGCCGGGTGTTCCGCCAGAGTACTTCCAGGCGCTGCACCTGAGGCCGTCGATGGCGCAGGGAGAGGTGCAGTACTCACCGGCATTCGAAGCCACGGCCTGATGATCGGGGGCGGGCCTCGAATATCCGTCCAATGTCAGCCGTCGTGCCGGAGATGGATCAGAGGATACGGACGGCCCTGCGAATCGAGCGGTGAGCGGCCGGTTTCGACGAAGCCCATGCGCAGGTAGAAGCCAACGGCCTGTGCGTTCTGCTCATTGACGTCGGTACTCAGCTGCGGATGCCGGGCCAGCGCGTGCTGCAGCAGTTGCCGGCCGATACCAGTGCCGCGCACGTCCGGATCGATGAACAGCGCTTCCATGTGCGTGCCGTCGATCAGCATGAAGCCAAGGGGGCGGTCCTGAGCGTCGACGGCCACTGTCATCGGTGCCTGCGGCAGGAAGCTGGCGACTTCGGCATCGATGGCCTGCCGGTCTTCGGCGCTGAGGAAGTCGTGGGTGGCGTCGACGGCACGGCGCCAGAGGTCGACGAGGGCGGCGCCGTCATCGGCGCGCGAGGGACGGAGGGTGGTCATGGGTTCACCAAGGTGCTTGCGGAAGGGCTCAGTATGAGGCCTGCAGCCTGGCTTCAGCGCGCTCGCTGCTTGGACCGCCGGTCGCGCGCAATGGCACCGCCGCTACCCGCGCCGCCTGCACGGCCGCGGGCGTACAATGCGGCCCCGGCGGCCATCCTGGCCCTGCAGACACGCGAGAACCGCCATGACCGATGCCCTGGGTGTACCGGTGCACGACGCCGATGAACACTGGATGCGCCATGCGCTGGCGCTGGCCGAGCGTGCGCAGCGCGAGTTCGACGAGATTCCGGTCGGTGCGGTACTGGTGGGCGCCGATGGCCAGCTGCTGGGCGAGGGCTGGAACCTCAACATCGCCTCGCACGATCCCAGTGCGCATGCCGAGATCGTGGCCATGCGCGCCGGCGGCACGCGGCTGGCCAATCATCGGCTGCTCGGCAGCACCCTGTACGTGACCCTCGAACCCTGCGCGATGTGCGCGATGGCCATCGTGCATGCACGCGTCGCCCGCTTGGTCTACGGCGCCAGCGACCCCAAGACCGGCGCCTGCGGCAGCGTGTTCGACCTGCTGGGTGATGCCCGGCACAATCAC
Organism: Stenotrophomonas sp. GD03777; assembly: GCF_029842485.1. Taxonomy (NCBI): domain Bacteria; kingdom Pseudomonadati; phylum Pseudomonadota; class Gammaproteobacteria; order Lysobacterales; family Lysobacteraceae; genus Stenotrophomonas; species Stenotrophomonas sp. GD03777. The sequence goes on along the minus strand of NZ_JAOCGL010000137.1, from coordinate 3,061 downwards.
CGGGTGGAAATCCACGGTGGGGTGCTGGCCAAGGAGGCCAGCATGCGCCTGACCAATTATTTCCGCGCCAAGCGCGGCAAGCCGCCGTTGCTGCTGGAAGACCATGCGGGCGAGGGCTGAGGGGCGAACGGGTATGATGGGCGCCTCTTTCCTTCACCGGTAGGCCGCGCGCCTGCCCAGCAATGAGGCGACACAATGGCGGACACCGGCGCGGCCAACGAGCGACTGATCTGGATCGACCTGGAGATGACCGGGTTGGATACCGACAACGATTCGATCATCGAGATCGCCACCGTGGTCACCGATGCCCAGCTCAATGTGCTGGCTGAAGGCCCCGAGTTTGCCATCCACCATCCGCTGGAAACGCTGGAAGCGATGGATGAGTGGAACCGCAACCAGCACCGTCGTTCCGGCCTGTGGCAGCGTGTGGTGGACAGCACCACCACCCTGGGCCAGGCCGAAGCGCAGACGGTGAACTTCCTGGCGCAGTGGATTCCGGCCGGTCTTTCGCCGATGTGCGGCAACTCGATCTGCCAGGATCGCCGCTTCCTGCATCGCCAGATGCCGAGGCTGGAGAAGTACTTCCACTACCGCAACCTGGACGTGTCCACGGTGAAGGAACTGGCCAAGCGCTGGGCGCCGAGCGTGGCCGCCGGCGTCGGCAAGAACAGCAACCATACCGCGCTGAGCGATGTACACGATTCAATCGCCGAGCTGCGCCACTACCGCCAGTTCATGGGCGCGCTGTCGGGCCTGCCGGCTGCCTGAACGACGCCGCCGGGTGACACGCCCACGGGTAGTGCCGGATCCGCCCCTTCTGGCGTGACCCGCGACGAACCGTTCAACTTCCGGGCGCTAAGATCGGCGCCATGAACGAGCCCATCCTGCTTCCCCGCGACATCGCCCATGACGCCCGCGACTGGTCCGACCTGCAGCGCGCGGTGGCCCTGCTGGAAGCGCCGACCCTGACCGCGCGCATGGCGAACCTGGTCGGTACGCCGCTGGAGTTCGCGGTGAAGGCGCTGCCCAGTTCGGTCTCCAACCGCATCCACGGTGCGGTGCAGGCGGCACTGTCCAAGTCGGCGCAGGCAGCCCTGTGGAGCATGGACAACTCGCCCGGCAAGGGAGCGTCGACCCGCTGGCACAAATTGGCGGCAGCCACCTCCGGTGCGGTCGGCGGTGCCTTCGGCTTTGCCGCCCTGCTCATCGAGTTGCCGGTGTCGACCACGATCATGATGCGTGCGGTGGCCGACGTCGCCCGCAGCGAGGGGTTTGACCTGTCCGAGTTCAGCACCCGCCAGGCGTGCCTGGAAGTGTTCGCGCTGGGCGGCAACTCGCCGCGTGATGACGCCAGCGAGACGGGCTATTACCTGGCCCGCGGCTTCACCACCGATGTGATGCGCCACCTGTCGGCCGAGCTGGCCGGGCGGGTGGTGACCGGCCGCGACCTGACGCTGGGCGTGGCGCCGAAGGAAGCCGGCAAGCTGCTGGCGAAGATGGTGGAGAAGGTGGCGGCGCGCTTCGGCGTGGTCGTTACCGAGAAGTTCGCCGCGCAGGCGGTGCCGATCGTTGGTGCCGCCGCGGGTGCAACGCTGAACACCATGTTCACCGACTACTACCAGGACATGGCGCGTGGTCACTTCATCGTGCGCCGGCTGGAGTTGAAGTACGGGGAAGATGTGGTGCGCGCCTGCTATGACCGCGTGGCGCATGGCGGCGTGCTGATCGAACCCACGCTGTAACCGGCTTCGGGGTCGGAGCCCTTTGCGGTGCAAAGGGATCCGACCCCGGTTGCGCGCGGGGCCGGATCCCGTTCCGCAGGAAGGGGCTCTGCCCCCCGGGCGGGCCATCCTTGCCTTCGGGGAACAATTGTTTTGCCAGTGCATGCCTGTTGCCTGGCAGCTGGCATCCCCATCCTTTGCGGCAGTCCCCCCGCAAGAGATCGCCGCCATGTTGTTCACTCCCCACCGCTTGGGCGCCTTGACCCTGCCCAACCGCATCGTGATGCCGCCGATGACCCGCTCGCGCTCGTCGGCCGGGAACGTGCCCACTGCCGAAATGGCCGCCTATTACGCGCAGCGCGCCAGCGCCGGCCTGATCGTCAGCGAAGGCACCCAGATCAGCCCGCAGGGCCAGGGCTATGCCTGGACCCCGGGCATCCATAGCCCGGGCCAGGTGAAGGGCTGGCGTCGGGTGACCGATGCCGTGCACGCTGCCGGTGGTCGCATCTACGCCCAGCTGTGGCATGTCGGCCGGGTCTCGCACGTGGCGCTGCAGCCGGGTGGCGCCGCGCCGGTGTCGTCGTCGGCGTTGTTGGCGGAAGGCGTGAAGGTGTTCGTCGACCCGACCGGGGCAGGTCCCGAAGCCGGGGTGGGCGAAATGATCCAGCATTCGATGCCGCGCGCGCTGCGCGAAGACGAGATTCCGGGCATCGTCGCCGACTACGCCCAGGCGGCACGCAACGCGCTGGACGCAGGCTTCGATGGCGTGGAGTTGCACGGTGCCAATGGCTACCTGATCAACCAGTTCATCGACTCGCAGGCCAACCAGCGCACCGACGGCTATGGGGGCGCGTTGCAGAACCGCCTGCGGTTCCTGCGCGAGGTGGTGCAGGCGGTGACGGCCGTAGCCGGTGGTGACCGCGTCGGTGTCCGTCTGGCGCCGCTGACGACGTTGCAGGGCGCGGTTGACGATACGCCGCAGGCCACCTATCTGGCCGCGGCGCATCTGCTGGGTGAGCTGGGCGTGGGCTACCTGCACATCGCCGAAGCCGACTGGGACGATGCACCGCTGATGCCGGTGGCGTTCAAGCAGGCGCTGCGCATGGTCTACCCGGGTACGCTGATCTATGCCGGCAAGTACACCGCCGAACGTGCTGAACAGGCACTGGCTGAGGGCTGGGCCGACCTGATCGGCTTCGGTCGCCCGTTCATCGCCAACCCGGACCTGCCGGAGCGACTGCGTACCGGTGCGGCGCTGAATCCGCCGGATCGTGCGACATTCTTTGGCGGTGGCGCGGCGGGCTTCACCGATTATCCGACGCTGGAAGAGATCGTCGCGG
>NZ_JAOCGL010000136.1:0-8505 GCF_029842485.1 Stenotrophomonas sp. GD03777 | reverse complement strand
TCTTTCTTCCGCTTGGCCGGCTTGCCCCGCTCAGGCAGCGGCGGCAGCCCGTCACCCTCGTCCTCGCCCCTGTGCTCGACCAGCCGGAAGTCGATCTTGCGCTCTTCCATGCTGGCCTTCAGCACCAGGATGCGCACGCGGTCGCCCAGCCGGTAGCTGCCGCCGCGGCGCTCGCCGGTCAGCGTCTTGCGGGTCGCGTCGAACTTGTAATAGTCCTGCGGCAGCTGGGTCACGTGGACCAGGCCCTGCACCTTCGACTCGTCCAGCTCCACGAACAGGCCGAAGCTGGTCACGCCGCTGATCACGCCGTCGAACTGGCCGCCCACGTGCTTTTCCATCCACGCCGCGCGGTAACGCTCGTCGACCTCGCGCTCGGCCTCGTCGGCACGGCGCTCACGCTCGGAACACTGCAGTGCCAGCGCGGCCATCTCGCGGGCGTTGTAGGTGAACTTGTCCAGCGGCTTGCCGGACAGCGCGTGCTTGATCGCGCGGTGTACCAGCAGGTCGGGATAGCGACGGATCGGCGAGGTGAAGTGCGCGTAGGCCTCCAGCGCCAGGCCGAAGTGGCCGTGGTTCTCCGGGCTGTAGATCGCCAGACTCTGGCTGCGCAGCAACACCGATTCCAGCAGCGTCGCATCGGGGCGGTCGCGGATCTTCTTCAGCAGCTTGGTGTAGTCACCCGGGCGCACCTTCGACCACGGCGGCAGGCTCAGCTTGAACTCCTTGAGGAATTCCAGCAGGTCGGCGTACTTGGTTTCCGGCGGCTTCTCGTGGATGCGGTACGGCGCCGGCACGTGGCGCGACAGCAGGTATTTCGCCGCCTCCACGTTGGCCGCGATCATGCATTCCTCGATCAGCTTGTGCGCGTCGTTGCGCACCAGCATGCCGGCCTGGGTGACTTCACCGCGATTGTCCAGCACGAAGCGCACTTCGCTGCTTTCGAATTCGATGGCACCGCGCTTGGCGCGTGCCTTGGACAGCACCTTGTACAGCTGGTGCAGGCGCTGCACCTGCGGCAACAGGTCGCCCATCCAGGCCTTGGTATCGGCATCGTCCTCGCCGACCGCCTTCCACACCTGGGTGTAGGTCAGGCGCGCGTGCGAATTCATCACCGCCTCGTAGAAGCGCGAATGCGTGACCAGGCCATCGCGGTCGATCTGCATGTCGCAGACGAAGCACATGCGGTCGACTTTCGGCATCAGCGAGCAGATGCCGTTGGACAGCGTCTCCGGCAGCATCGGCACCACGAAGCCCGGGAAGTACACCGAGGTGGCGCGCTTCTGCGCTTCCTCATCCAGCGGCGTACCGGGGCGCACGTAGTTGGAGACATCGGCAATGGCCACCACCAGGCGGAAGCCATCGGCATTTGGCTCGCAGTACACCGCGTCGTCGAAGTCCTTGGCATCCTCACCGTCGATGGTGACCAGTGGCGTGCTGCGCAGGTCGACACGGTCGCCGATCATCGCCGGCTCAACCACCAGCGGCACCGATGCGGCTTCGTCCAGCACCTCCTGCGGGAACTCGAACGGCAGCTCGTGACCGTGGATGGCGGTCTCCACCACCAGCGACGCGGTCAGCTTGTCGCCCAGCACGGCGATGATGCGGCCGATCGGCGGGCGGCGGCTGTCCGGGGCCTGGGTCAGTTCGCAGACCACCAGCTGGCCGTCGCGCGCGCCACCGGTCTGGTCCGGCGGCACCTGCACGTTGCGCTGCACGCGCTTGTCATCGGGCACCACGTAGTTGATGCCCATCTCGATGCTGAAGCGGCCGATCAGGCGGGTCATGCCGCGTTCGAGCACGCGCGCAATGCTGCCCTCGCGACGGCCCCGGTGATCGATGCCGGTCACGCGGGCGAGCACCTTGTCGCCGTGCATCACCTTGCGCATTTCATACGGCGGCAGGAACAGGTCGTCGCCGCCCTCGACCGGACGCAGGAAACCGAACCCTTCCGGGTTGGCGATCACCACGCCGGTGACCAGGTTCAACGTCTGGATCGGGGCGAAACCGCCGCGGCGGTTCTGCACCAGCTGGCCATCACGGACCATGGCACCGAGCCGGCGAGACAGCGCCTCGGCCCGATCCGGTGCGGTCAGGCCCAGGCGTGCACCAAGTTCCTCGGCGGTCTGCGGCCCTTCGCAACGCTCCAGCAGGGCCAGGATGGCCTCGCGGCTGGCGATGGGCTGTTCGTATTTCTCGGCTTCGCGGGCGGCGTAGGGATCGTCGATCACCTTGCCGGTCGGCGGCAGCTTGCGGCCCGGGGCCGGGCCGGGCGCTGCCGCATCAGCGGTGCGGACCTTGCGGCCGCGTGGCGGCGTACCGCCTTCATTCAATTCGGGGAACCAGCCTGGCAGCGGCTTGCCCGGCTTGGGGGTGCGGGCTGCGCCCGCCTTCGGGCCCTTCTTCGGGGCTTGGCTGCGGGACTTGCTCCCGCCCTTGCTTGGTTTTTTGGTAGTCATCGCCCTACATGGTAGCCGTTGATGGCGTGCAGAACGGGTCAGCGCCCGCCCTGGAGGCGTTGGATGAAATAATTTCAGGAAGTCGTTGACAGCTCCCGGATTCATCTTCACAATTGCGCCTCTGGAACGCCCAGGTGGCGGAATTGGTAGACGCACTAGTTTCAGGTACTAGCGGGTAAAACCGTGGAGGTTCGAGTCCTCTCCTGGGCACCAACGAAAAAACTCCTCGCTTCGGCGGGGATTTTTTTTGCCTGCGATCCGGTAGCGGGGTCGGATCCCTTTCCGAAGGAAAGGGCTCTGACCCCAGCGAGTGAGATGGGGTCGTAGCCCATCTCGCAGGCGAAACCGGATCCACCCCCAGGCCCACAAAAAGTGTTGACACCCCCGTAACAACACCCCATAATCTCGCTCCTCGACGCCCAGGTGGCGGAATTGGTAGACGCACTAGTTTCAGGTACTAGCGGGTAAAACCGTGGAGGTTCGAGTCCTCTCCTGGGCACCACGTCGAGAATGAGAAAGACCCGCGAAAGCGGGTTTTTTCATGCCCGGAATTTGGCATCAGAACAATGGCCGCAGCACCAGCTCCAGGCCGAGCAGCAGCAGGAAGCCAAGGAAGCACGCCCGAAACACCCGTGCGCTGATGCGCTGCCGGATCACCTGCCCCAGCCACATGCCCAGCAGTGCCGGCACCACCGCCAGTGCACTCAAGCCCAGCTGCTGGATGCCGAACGCACCGTGCAGCACCAGGCCCGTGGTCAGTGCAATCGTCGATACGGTGAACGCCAGCCCGAGCGCCTGCACCAGTTCTTCGCGCTGCAACCCCAGTGATTGCAGGTACGGCACCGCCGGCATCACGAACACGCCGGTGGCGCCGGTCACTACGCCGGACAGCGCGCCCACCAGCGGCCCCAGCCAGCGCTCGCGCCGCTGCGGCACGCGGAACACCGGCGCAAGCAACGCATAGGCGGCATAGACCATCAGGACCACGCCCAGCGCAACGCGCGACCCGCTGCGATCGACCCGTACCAGCAGCGCTGCCGAACCCAGCGTCACCACCACCACGGCCAGCATCATCGGCCACAGGCGCCGCACGATGGGGCCCAGCGCTGGCCCGGACAACAGCTGCCACACATTGGTGACGAAGGTCGGAATGAACAGCATCGACGCTGCCGCCACCGGCGACAGCGTACTGCCCAGCACCCCCATCGCCACCGTCGGCAACCCCATGCCGGTCACCCCCTTGACCACGCCGGCCAATACGAACACCAGCACCAGCAGCACGTAGAAGTACATCGATTCATCCATGCCTTCATTGGATCGGGCGGAGCAACGGCGCACAATGCGGTCTTTCCGGCCCTGCCTTCGGCTGATCCGAAGGCGGTGGCCCTGCGATGAGGGCACCCACATGCGGATGGACATCGCCGACCTGCGCCTGTTCCTGGCAATCGCCGAGGCCGGGAGCATCACTGCCGGCGCAACGCAGGCGAACCTGGCCCTGGGTTCGGCCAGCGAGCGCCTGCGCACGATCGAAGCCGATGCCGGCACCCTGCTGTTGAACCGGCATCCACGTGGCGTCATCCTGACTGAAGCCGGCGCCGCCCTCGCCCACCATGCACGCCTGATCCTGCAACAGCAGGCGCAGCTGCGCGGCGAACTGCAGGCATTCGCGCAGGGGGCGCGCGGCACCCTGCATCTGTATGCCAACACCGCAGCACTGACCAACTACCTGCCCTCGCGGCTCGCACCGTGGTTGGCCGAACGACCCCGCCTGCACGTCGAACTGCTGGAACGCACCAGCCCCGAAGTCGTGCGTGCAATCAGCGCTGGCCAGGCCGAGGCCGGCATCATCAGTGATGCGGTCGACGCCACCGGCCTGCAGCAGCATGTGGTGGCCGAAGATCCGCTGGTGATGCTGCTGCCGGCCGACCACCGCTTCGCCACACGGCGCACGCTGGCCTTCGCCGATATTGCCGGCGAGACCTTCGTTGCCCTGGCCGATGGCAATGCACTGCAGACCTACATCGAAGACCAGGCGCGCGACATCGGTCGCCGACTGGACGTGCGCATCCGCATGAAGACCTTCGAGGGCGTCTGCATCATGGTCGGCCACGGCATCGGTGTCGGTATCGTGCCGCGTACCATTGCGCGCCAGCATCGGCGCAGCACGCATACCGTTGCGGTGCCGCTTGCAGATGCGTGGGCACAGCGCCGCCTGTGCGCCTGTTTCGCCGAGTGGGCGCAGCTGTCACCGGCGATGCGCAGCCTGCTGCACCACCTGGGCGTGCAAGCGCAGAAAATAGTGTGAAATGTTGTTGACACACTCTCTGCCGTGCCGCACAATTCATCTCCTGAGTCGCCCAGGTGGCGGAATTGGTAGACGCACTAGTTTCAGGTACTAGCGGGTAAAACCGTGGAGGTTCGAGTCCTCTCCTGGGCACCACGACTCAAGATGATCAAACCCGCGAAAGCGGGTTTTTTCGTTTCCGGAGGCTGGGTGGCACGCGATGACGTGGATCCACCAGACAGAAACCCCGCCTTGCGGCGGGGTTTTGTGCGTTTCAACGCCAATGGTCGATCAATGCCCACCGCCCGCGGACGCCGCACCTGCGCCTGCGCCGAACGGCGGCTTGGCCAGCCAAAGGAAGGTGATGATCGCCAGGAAGATCCAGCCCAGCAGGAAGAAGATGTCGTTGAAACCCATCTGCGATGCCTGGTGGTTGATCATGTTGTTCAGTACCGCCGCGCCATGTTGCAGGTCGCCCTGCCCCATCGCAGTGACCTGCTCCTGCATGCCCGGCTGATAGGCCGAGATGTGCTCGGTCAGATCGGCATGGTGCACCTGGGTACGCCGCGCCCACAGCCACGTCGTCAGCGAGGCCGCGAAGCTGCCGCCCAGCGTGCGCAGGAACGTCGCCAGGCCGGAGCCCGCCGCGATCTCGCGCCCATCCAGGTCCGACAGCAGGATCTGCAGCACCGGCATGAAGAACAGCGCCACGCCAATGCCCATGATCAGCTGCACGCCGGCCACGTGCATGTAGTCCACCTGCAGATTGAAGTTCGAGCGCAGGAAGCTGGTCATCGACAGCACGATGAACGCCACGGTGGCCAGCATGCGCATATCGAAGCGCGACGCATACTTGCCCACGAACGGCGTCATGATCACCGGCAGGATGCCGATCGGTGCGGTCGCCAGGCCTGCCCAGATCGCGGTATAGCCCATGTCACGCTGCAGCCACTGCGGAATCAGCAACGCCACGCTGAAGAACGCCGCATAGGCCACCACCATCGCCAGCGTGCCGGCACGGAAGTTGCGGTGCCGGAACAGCTTCAGGTCGACGATCGGATCCTTGTCGGTCAGTTCCCAGATCAGGAACACCGTCAGCGTCACCACCGCCACGCAGGCCAGCACCACGATCTTCATCGACGAGAACCAGTCCTCGTCGTTGCCCAGGTCGAGCACCAGCTGCAGCGCGCCGACACCGATCACCAGCGTGATCAGGCCGACGTAGTCCATCTTCGGCTTCTCGATCTGCTCCGGGCGTCCCTTCAGCTGGTTGCCCACCACCAGCGCGGCGAAGATGCCCAGTGGCACGTTGATCAGGAAGATCCATTCCCAGCTGTAGTTGTCGGTGATCCAGCCACCGAGGATCGGGCCGCAGATCGGCGCCACCACCGTGATCATCGCCAGCAGCGCCAATGCCTGTCCGCGCTTCTCGCGCGGGTAGATCGAGACCAGCAGCGACTGTGTGATCGGGTACATCGGACCGGCCACGAAACCCTGCAGCGCACGCGACACCACCAGCATGCCCATGCTCTGCGCAAGGCCGCACAACAGCGAGGTGATGACGAAGGCCAGCGTGGCCCAGACGAACAGTTTGCGTTCGCCGAAACGGCGGCTGAGCCAGCCGGTCAGCGGCAGCGCGATGGCCGTGCTGACCGCGAACGAGGTGATGACCCAGGTCGCCTGCTGCGAACTGGCACCGAGGTTGCCGGCGATGGTCGGCAGCGAGACGTTGGCGATGGTGGTGTCGAGCACCTGCATGAACGACGCCATCGCCAGGCCGACGGTGCACAGGGCGACGCTGGGCGGCAGGAACCCGGAGGCTGCAGCCGGCGCCGCCGGTGCGCCCGGAGCGCCGGGCGCGGCTGGAGCTTGTGCGGACATGGCGACCTCAGCCCACCTTCGCCTGTTGCTGCGGCAGGTTGCCCTGGATGATCGTGTGGATCACCTCGTCGGCATCATGCAGCTGCTTGGCATACACGTCGGTGTCGAACACCGTGCCCTTGGCCGGGGTGCTCGGCAGCACTTCGCCCTTCTGGTCGCGCAGGCTCACTTCGGCCTTCATCGACAGGCCGATGCGCAGCGGGTGCTCGGCCAGCTGCTTGGCATCGATGGCGATGCGCACCGGTACGCGCTGCACGATCTTGATCCAGTTGCCGCTGGCGTTCTGCGCCGGCAGCAGCGAGAACGCCGAGCCGGTGCCCAGGCCCAGGCTCTGGATGCGCCCCTTGTACTTCACGTCGCCGGCGTACAGGTCCGACTTCAGCTCCACTTCCTGGCCCAGGCGCATGTGGCGCAGCTGGGTTTCCTTGAAGTTGGCCTCGACCCACATCTGCTCGGTCGGCACCACGGCCATCAGCGCATTGCCCGGCTGCACGCGCTGGCCGACCTGCACCGAACGACGGGCGACGTAGCCGGAGACCGGCGCAACGATGCCGGCGCGGGCATTGTTGAGGAAGGCCTGGCGCAGCTGCGCAGCGGCGGCCTGCACATCCGGCTGGGTGGCGATCACGGTGTCGTCGACCAGCGCGCGGTTGCGCTCGACGGTCTCGCGTGAACCGGCCACGGCGGCTTCGGCCGCGGCCAGCTCGTCGCGGGCGTGGGCCAGTTCTTCGTTGGAGATGGCGCCGGTGGCGGCCAGGTCCTTGCGGCGGGCGTAGTCTTCGCGCACGCGCTTCAGGGTCACCTGGCGGGCGTTCAGGTCCGCCTGCGCGCCTTCCACGCTGCGGTACAGGCCGCGGGTCTGGCGCACGGTCTTGGCCAGGTTGGCTTCGGCCTGCTGCAGCGCCACTGCGGTGTCGGACGGGTCCAGCTGCACCAGCAGCTGGCCGCGCTCCACGCGCATGCCGTCATCGGCATTGATGGCGACCACGGTGCCGGCCACCAGCGGGGTGATCTGCACCTGGTTGCCCTGCACGTAGGCATCGTCGGTCTCTTCGAACCAACGGCCGAACATGAAGTACCACAGCGCCAAAGCGGCAAGCAGCAGCACGACGATCACGAACAGGCCGCGCAGCAGGTTGCCGCGGCGGTTGGGGGCGGCCGGGGCCGCGGTGTCTTGGGTCTGGCTCATGTCGGAGATCTTCAGGAATGCGAGGAATCGGAATGGGAGGCGATCGGTGCGCGGTCGGCGTCAGTGGGCTGGAAACCACCGCCCAGCGCCTTGCTCAGGCGCACCGAGGACTGCACCTGCTGCGACTGCAGGCCGGCCAGCTGCTGCTGCGACTGCAGCAGGGTGGACTGCGCGGTCAGCACGTCCAGGTAGCTGCCGATGCCGGCACGGTAGCGCTGCTGGGCCAGGTCGAAGGCAGCGCGTGCGGTGTCCACCGCCTGCTGCTGCGACTGCGCCTGCTGTGCCAGCGAGCGCACCGCGTTGACCTGGTCGGCCACATCACGCAGCGCATCGAGCACGGTCTGGTTGTAGTTGGCCACCGCCAGGTCGTACTGCGCATCGGTATTGGCCAGGTTGGCGCGCAGCTTGCCGCCCTCGAAGATCGGCAGGCTCAGCGCAGGGCCGATATAGGCGAAGGTGGAACTGCTCTTCAGCAGGTCGCCCACATTCGGGGCGACCACGCCGGCCAGCGCGGTCAGGTTGAAGCTCGGGTAGAACTTGGTCTTGGCAACCTTGATCTGCTTGTCGGCCGCTTCAACGCGCCAGCGTGCGGCCACGATGTCGGGGCGGCGGCCAAGCAGTTCGCTGGGCAGCACGCCCGGCAGCTGCAATGCCACCGGATTCAGCGGCTGCGGGCGCTGGATCGACAGGCCACG
>NZ_JAOCGL010000135.1:0-8572 GCF_029842485.1 Stenotrophomonas sp. GD03777 | reverse complement strand
GGGCCCATCCACGCTAGAATTACCCCCTTATCGAGTCCCCCAAGCCGCATATGAGCCACTACGAAGGCGATCTTCGCACTCCCGAGTCGGCGCGCTTCGCCATCCTGGCCAGCCGCTGGAACGCCCGCATCACCGACGCGCTGGTCGCAGGCGCCCGCCTGAGCCTGGCCGGCAACGGCATCACCGAAGCCAACATCGACGTGATCCGCGTGCCGGGTGCCTGGGAACTGCCGCTGGTGGCTGCACGCCTGGCCGCCGCGCATGAACACGCCGCCATCCTCACCCTGGGCTGCGTGATCCGTGGCGACACCCGCCACTACGAACACGTGGCCGACCGCTGCGCCGAAGGCCTGATGCGCGTGCAGCTGGATTTCGGCGTGCCGGTGCTGAACGGCGTGCTGGCGGTGGAACGCGTTGAAGACGCCGAGGCCCGCGCAGGCGGCAGCCACGGCAACAAGGGCGAGGAAGTCGCACTCGCCGCACTGGAAATGGTCAATCTGCTGGAGCAACTGCCATGAACAAGAACACCCAGGGCAAGCCCTCCGGTAAACCCGTCCGCCGCGATGGCGTCGATCCGGTGCTGCGCTCGCGCGCCCGTCGTCGTGCCGTGCAGGCCATCTACGCCTGGCAGATCTCCGGCGGCAACGCGCAGTCGCTGATCGCCCAGTTCGCCCACGAGCAGGCCCGCGAAATCGCCGACCTGGCGTACTTCGAGGCGCTGGTGCACGGCGTGCTCGACAACCGTCGCGACATCGACGAAGCGCTCGGCCCGTACCTGGACCGTGGCATCGAGGAAGTGGATGCGATCGAACGCGCGGTGCTGCGCTTGGCCGCCTACGAACTGCGCTACCGCCTGGACGTGCCGTACCGCGTGGTGATCAACGAAGCGATCGAATCGGCCAAGCGCTTCGGTTCCGAACATGGCCACACCTACGTCAACGGCGTGCTGGATCGTGCCGCCGTGGAATGGCGCAAGGTCGAATCGGGTCACTGACCCACCTGTGGTAGTGCCGGCCGCTGGCCGGCAGCTGCAGGGATCCTGAGGTTGCCGGCCAGCGGCCGGCACTACCGCCCACCGCGCCCTGCGCGGCACGTACAACAGCGGGAACGCTCCATGTCCCTCGCCGAATTCGCCCTCATCGACCGCATCCGCGCCCGCACCCTCGAGCGCGACGACATCCTGCTCGGCATCGGTGACGACGCCGCGCTGCTGCAGCCGCGTGCCAACGAGCAACTGGTGGTCACCGCCGATACGCTCAACAGCGGCGTGCACTTCCCGGTGGAAACCCCGGCCTTCGACATCGGCTGGAAGACCCTGGCCGTCAACCTGTCAGACCTCGCCGCGATGGGCGCGCGCCCGGCGTGGTGCACGCTGGCGCTGTCGCTGCCGGAAGCGTCTGAAGACTGGATCGAGGCTTTTGCCGATGGCTTCTTCGCCCTGGCCGACCAGCACGACATCGCGCTGATCGGTGGTGACACCACCCGCGGCCCGCTCTCGCTGTCGGTCACCGCGATGGGCCAGGTCGGGCGTGGCCAGGCGCTGCGCCGCGACCGCGCGCGGGTGGGTGATGACATCTGGGTGAGCGGCACGCTGGGCGATGCCGCCGGTGCGCTGCGGCTGTGGCAGCAGGGTGCGCTGAGCGTGGCCACGGCTACCCTGCTGGCCGACTACGAATACCTGCGCCAGCGCCTGCTGCGGCCGACGCCGCGTGTAACGCTCGGCCTGCGCCTGCGTGCCTTCGCGCACGCGGCGGTGGATGTGTCCGACGGCCTGCTGGCCGACCTCGGTCATATCGCCACGCGCAGCAACGTGGCCGCACATGTCGATGCCGATTCGCTGTCGATCTCGCACGCACTGCGTGAACTGCTCGGTCGTGAGGCCGCACGCGACTGCGCATTGCGCGGTGGCGATGACTACGAGCTGTGTTTCACCGCCGCCGCCGATCAGCGCGACGCGCTGCACTACCTGGCCGAATCGCTGGACGTGCCGCTCACCCGCATCGGTCGGATGGCCGGAGGGCAGGGCGTGCATGTGGATGGCGAAGCCGCCGACGGCGGCTACCAGCACTTCGCGTAGCCGCAGCGGTACTGCCCTGCTGGGTCAACCTTCGGGGTGGGGTCAGATCCCTTTGCGCCGCAAAGGGATCTGACCCCAAGTGAAGCACATCGATGTTGCTCTGGTAGGTGCCAACCTTGGTTGGCACGGATGTGTCAGCATCCGGTGGCACATCCATGTCGACCAAGGTCGACACCTACCAACGCGGTCTGGTTATACGTGCGGAACTGGCGCACCGAAGCGGTTGTCGCCCGGCGTGCTGGGCAGCACCAGGAACACCAGCAGCACCAGGCTCGCAAACGGCACGAACGCCAGCAGCATCCACCAGCCCGAGCGATCGGTATCGTGCAAGCGGCGAATGGTTGCGGCAATGCACGGCAAGGCGAACACCAGCCACATCACTACGCTCAGCCCGGTAGCGACCAGCGCCAGGCCCTGCGAACCACTGTGGCCGGCATAGAAGCTCAGCAGATACAGCGGGATCGAAATGATCATGATGAACAACTGGAACCACCAGAATTCGCTGCGGCTTGCGCGGCCAGTGAACTGCGCATAGCGGGTGAGCGGAACCATCATCTTGTGCATCGAAACACTCCCTGAAAAGAAGTGCGCACCATTGGTGCTCCTGTGATGACGAGCCATCGGAATCGTTGCAATTGCGCGCAGCGTGCAACTGAACTGAGCGCTCACCCGCACTTCTCTTCGTCGCATGCTCACGCCGCCCGCAGCTGCACATCCACGTACTCGGCCAGCCCACGGCAGGCCAGCAGCAGCCCTTCGCGCGCGCCATCGCCCATCTGCTGGTCGATATCTCCATCCACGCGTACGCGTTCGGTGGCGTGCAGCAGTTCCAGCAGGAAACTCAGCCCCGCATTGGCGCGGTCGATGCGCGCCAGGGCCAGGCGTTGCCCGGGCGTGCGGTTGTTGCCGGGCCATGGTTGGCCATCGGCGGCATCGCCCTGGCGGATGTGCTGCAGGCAGGCTTGCAGGGTGATGGCCCCGGCACTGTTGCCGCTCTGCAGCGCAACGAAGGTGTCTTCCAGCGTGCGGGCCAGGTCATCGGGCAGGCGCGTGGCGGCCTCGCCCAGGGTGGCGGACAGGTGCGGGTAGGGGGAAGCGGTCATGGCGGCGTCCTTGTGCAAGCGGCAAGGGGCCACCCTGCTTAACAGCGAGGGTGGCGGACGGTGCGTGGTTCCAATACCGGTGGTAACACTGCGAAACGCCGGCGGGCACGAGGCCCCCACGCACCGCCCGCCATGTAAGCGCGGACAGAATGCCTGCCGACGCCACCCAACAAGGAAAGGGTGGCGCCGGCAGGCAAGCGTAAACGACATTAACCAAACGGGATTGCAAGCCCGTGCCACCCGTTGTCGGTGGCGCTAGATGATTTGCATGCAGTGCCACGTATGCCAATGAGAAAGATTTGAAAATTCGAAAACGTTGCAGACGTGCGGCGCGCCGTCAGTGTGGTGATTACGACATTCCCGCAGGGGCGAACTGGGACCGGAGCTGAACCATGTCCCGCCCTGTCGCGATCGTCCATTGAATGACTGCGCAGACGGTGGCGATGCTGCCGGATCGCTCGCTGCCGGTCACCCGCATGTCCCCTCCCGAACGTTCCCACAATGCGGCCATTGACGGCCTGCGCGCATTGGCGGTGCTGGCCGTCATCCTGTTCCACACCAATGCGGCATGGTTGCCCGGTGGCTTCACCGGCGTGGACCTGTTCTTCGTGGTGTCCGGCTTCGTGATCAGCCAGTCGTTGGCCTCGCGCACCCATGCGTCGCTGGGCGCGATGCTGCTCGATTTCTACCGGCGCCGCGTGCTGCGCCTGTTGCCGGCACTGCTGGTGATGCTGGTGGCCACTTTCATACTGTCTGCGCTGTTCATTCCCCGCGCGTGGCGCAATGAGCAGTTCGACCAGACCGGCTGGGCCGCGCTGGTCGGCTTCAGCAACATCGTGCTGGCTGGTCAGCAGGACGACTACTTCTCACCCGGCGCGGAACTGAACCCTTTCCTGCACACGTGGACGCTGGGCGTAGAGGAACAGTTCTACCTGGTCTTCCCGCTGCTGTTCTTCGTGTGGCTGCGCGGGCGTGAGCGCTGGCCGGGGTCGCGTTGGCTGTTGCCGGGGCTCACCGTGCTGTCGCTGGCGTGGGCGGGCTGGCAGGCGCAGACGGCACCAGCGGCAGCGTTCTATCTGCTGCCGGCGCGGTTCTGGGAGCTGGCCGCGGGTGCGCTGCTGTACCAGTGGATGCGTACGCGTACGCCGGGCCAGAACGGTGATGCGGTTGCAGTGGTCGGCCTGGCACTGCTGGCTGCAGGCGTGCTGATCGCACCGCAGCTGGCGATGCCGGTTCCCGGCGTGCTGGCCACCGTGGCCGGTACCCTGCTGCTGTTGGCAAGCGTGTCGACGCCGGGAACATCGCGCCTCGCCCGCGCGGTGGGCTGCGCACCGCTGGCCTACCTGGGGCGCCTGTCCTATTCGCTGTACCTGTGGCATTGGCCGCTGCTGGTGCTGCTGCGCTGGACCTACGGCCTGCAGGGAGCGGCACTGTGGCTGTACCCGGTGCTGCTGCTGGCGGTATCAGCTGCGTCGTATCACTTCATCGAGCGTCCGCTGCGCAGTGCGGCGCCGCTGCTGCGCCTGGCACCGGCCAAGGTGCTGGCGATGGCGTTGCCGGTGGTGGCGCTGTGTGGTGCGGGTGCCTGGGCCACCGTGGAGTACCACGAGCAGGTCTCGCTGAGCGTTACCCGTGACGGCTATGCATGGCAGGCGCGTCGCTACCCCGCGTGGCGCCCATTGGAGCCGGTGAGTGCGCCGGCGCTTGAAGGACGGCGCCTGTTCGTGTCCGGCGATTCGCACGCGGCGGCGTATCGCACCATGACCAGCATGGTCGCGCGCCAGACCGGCATGGGGGTGCGTCAGCAGGATCGCGGCGGCTGCAGCTTCGTCAATCTGCTGCGGGCCAGTCCAGCCGATTGCCAGGACTTCATTGAGCACACGCTGTCGACCATCGAGCGCGAGGCACGCCCGGGTGACATCGTGCTGCTGGCGGCCTTGCGCATGCCGGAGCTGCGCGGATTCGACTGGCAGCGGCAGGATGCACAGGAAATCTATGGGCAACTGCTGGCCGAGCGCACGCCCGCGCATGCACAAGCTGCACGCGATGAAGCCGATCGAGTGCTGGGGCGTTTGCAGAAGCTGGGTGTGCACGTGGTTGTGGATGCGCCGCTGCCGTTGTTCAAGGCCGGTGCGTACCGCTGTTCGGACTGGTTCAACCGCCGCAACCCGGCCTGTGCCGGGGGCCTGAGCATGCCGCGCGCCGACCTGGAAAGGCTGCGCGCGCCGCAGATGGCGTTGCTGTCCGAACTGGCGGTGCGCTATCCATCATTGACGGTATGGGATCCGCTGCAGCTGCTGTGCGGGCCAACGACCTGTTCGGCGGTGAAAGACGGGGAGCCGCTGTTCTTCGACAACGATCACCTGAGCGGGCATGGCAACCGCGTGCTGCTGCCCAGCTTCCGGCAGACCCTGATCGATATTGCAGGCGACACGCCGGTGTAGAACCGAGCCCACGCTCGGCTTGCCACGCGGTGCCGGCTTCATCGCGATGTGGCCGAAGAGGGGCCGAGCATGGCTCGGCTCCACAGGAGTGTGAGGGTGAACGACACGTGGTTGTAGAGCCGAGCCCACGCTCGGCTTGCGCGCGCAGCGCGGGCTTCATCGCGATCTGGTCGAAGAGCAGCCGAGCATGGGCTCGGCTCTACAGGAGTGCGAAGGAATGTGCGCGGTCTATGCCGGCGGCAGCACCTTGCCCGGGTTGAGGATGCCGTCCGGGTCCAGTGCGACCTTGATCGCGCGCATCGCCGTCAGCGTTTCCGGGCTGAACGCCTGCGCCATGAAATCGCGCTTGGCCAACCCAATGCCATGCTCGCCGGACAGCGTGCCGCCCAGTGACAGCGTCAGTTCGAAGATCTTCGGCAGTGCGGCATGCGCGCGTGCGTTTTCGTCGGCGTCGTCCGGGTGGTAAAGAATGTTGACGTGCAGGTTGCCGTTGCCGGCATGGCCGAAGGTGACGATGGTGAGTCTGTAGTCACGCGCCAGTGCCTGCACGCCGGCTACCAGCTCCGGAATGCGCGACACCGGGACCACAACGTCTTCATTGATCTTGCCCGGCGCAACGCTGCGCAGCGCGGGCGACAGCGCCTTGCGCGCGGCCCACAGCTGGTCGCGCGCGCGGCCCTCCATCGCCACGTCCAGCTCGATCATGCCGTCGCCTTCGGCGGCACTGGCCAGTGCCTGCAGCAGATAAGGCAGGGTGTCGTGGTCACCATCGGCCTCGACCAGCAGCATCGCGCCTGCCTCCGGCACATCGGCACCATTCAGCCGCAGCAGCTCCAGGCTGCGCGCGTCCATGAATTCCAGGCGGGTGGGTACCACCGGCTGCGACATCAACCGCGATACGGCGGCCGCAGCAGCATCGGCATCGCGGTACAACACGCGCAGCCCGGCCTGGCTGACCGGCAGCGGGGTCAGTTTCAGCGTGGCTTCCACGATCAATGCCAGCGTACCTTCGCTGCCCACCAGCAGATGGGTCAGATCGTAGCCAGTGGCGTCTTTGGTGTAGGCGCCACCGCAGCGGATCACCTCGCCGGTGCCGGTCACCGCCACCAGGCCCAGCACGTTGTCGCGGCTGGTGCCGTACTTCACCGCGCGCGGGCCACCGGCGTTGCAGGCCAGGTTGCCCCCCACGCTGCAGATATCCGCGCTGGATGGGTCCGGCGCCCAGAACAGGCCATGTGGCGCCAGCGCCTGCTGCAGCGTGCCGTTCAACACGCCCGGCTGCACGACCGCGCAGCGATCACCGGCGCGGATCTCCACGATGCGGTCCATGCGGGTGAACGAGAGTACGATGCTGCCCGGCTGCGGGACCGCGGCACCGGTGGTACCGGTGCCGGCACCGCGCGCGACCAGCGCCACGCCATGCGCGCGGCATGCACGCACCAGCGCCTGCACCTGCTCGATGTCCGCCGGAAACGCCACTGCAGCCGGCCGCTGATGGCGCCATGAGTTGTCCTGCGCATTCGCCTCCAGCGCGCCGTCATCCATGCGCCAGCCCTCCGTGCCCAGCAGGGTGGACAGTTCGGCAACCAGGGCAGCAGGCAGGGCAGGACTCATGACGGATCTCGTGGGGCAGCAGGAGCGGGTTGGATCAGTTTCCAGGCGACAACGGCGCCGGCCAGTGGCAGCCACACCCAGCGCAGTTCGGAGAGCAGGGTAGCCACGCCGCGTGCGCTGAAGAACTGTGGCGCGAACGGTGACACGCGGATGGGGCGCCACGGCGCGAAGAAGCGCTGTTCGCTCCACGGCCAGGCCAGCGCGACGCCCAGACCACCGGAGGTCATCGCATCGAGCAGCGGATGGCTGGCGGCGCAGGCGAAGACGAATACAGCGGCTTGTACGGTAGATGCCAACCTTGGTTGGCACACATCCGCCGACCAAGGTCGGCGACTGCCCAAGAACGCCAACGCCGCGGCCAATGCTGCCAGCACGCCGGCGAACAGCAGTGAGTGGCTGGCGCCGCGATGGCCGAAGGCATCGGCATAGGGAATGTGCAGGGCGAAGGCCAGTACATCGGCATCGGGCAGCATGGCGGCGATCACGCCGGCGGCCAGCAGGCGCGGCGGGATGCGGCCACGATCAGCGGCGCACCACAGCGCCAGCGGCACAGCGGCATGGGTGATGATCGACGGCATCAGTCACGCGCCATGGTCGTACCGGCCGCGGGCCAGCTGCAGGTCCGACGGGTAGTGCCGGCCGCTGGCCGGCAAAGAGTAGCCATCAGCAATCATCCAGCCGGAATGCATCACGCAGCCAGTGCAGCTGCGGCGGTTCGCCACTGGCTTCCACCACATCGAAGCGGCAGGGTGCATTGGCCAGCGCCGGGTTGTCCTGCAAGTACAGTTGCGCGGCATGGGCCAGGCGCCGGCACTTGCGCGCATCCACCGAGGCCGCGCCGCCACCGAAATCGGATCGCGCGCGGTAGCGCACTTCCACGAACACCACGGTGCCGGCATCGTCCATCACCAGGTCCAGTTCACCGCCGCGATAGCGCACGTTGCGCGCACGCGGCTGCAGTCCCGCCTGTTGCAGATGCTGCTCGGCGGCGGCTTCCACCGCCGAGCCCCGTTGGCTGCGTTCAGCGACCACCGACGATCGGCATCGGCCGGCCGCCATTGAAGGTCGACCAGGCCGGCTGGCGCAGGATGTTGCCGTTGCTGTCCAGGAACAGGGTGCCGGTGGCACCGTCCAGGCCGCCTTCGTTGGACAGCTTGTCCAGGTAGGCGGTGATCTTCCAGGCGTCGGCACCGAAGGCGAACAGGCGGCCGGCCGCACCGCGTGCGCTCGGCAGGGTGCTGGCCACCTGGCTGGCCGACGGCAGGCCGGACACGCTGCGCACGTTCCAGGCTTCGTTCGGGTAGACAATGCCGTCCAGCGCCACGTCTTCTTCC
>NZ_JAOCGL010000134.1:0-8950 GCF_029842485.1 Stenotrophomonas sp. GD03777 | reverse complement strand
CGGCCTCAGTACGCGATCCAGGCATCACGCCAGGCAAAGCCGGTGCCCGGGCGATAGGCATCGGCGTTGATGTTGCACCACGCACCTTCCGGGAACGGACGGCAGGCGTACAGCTTGCCGTCGGTGCCCTTCACCACGGTCTCGCCAGGCTTGTAGCTGCCGAGGCCGGCCGGATACACGAAGTCGAAATCGCCACCCGGCGGATCGACCGGATCAACCGGGCCCGGAATCTGGGTTTCCAGTTCAAAGCGGTTGCCTGGCTTCAGGTAGACGCGGTTCTCGGTGGCGGACGCCACCGGCGTGATCACGCCGTTCTTCATCACGCCGACGCGGGCGTGCTGGGCACTGCCGTTGACCTTGCGGGCCAGCGCCATCGGCCACTGTGCCGGAGCGGTCTGGCCAGCAGCCAGGGTGATTTCCGGGCGCTCCAGATCGTTGCCGTTGGCATTGAACACGCGCAGGGTCAGCGTGGTGCCTGCCTCCAGCGCACCGCGGGCGGTGACCGGGCCGGCATCCTGCCACTGCGGCGGCGGAATCACGCCATTGCCGCCTTCGAATCGCACGTCCATGCAGGTGTAGAACGCTTCACCCGAATCCGAACGCTGCCAGGTGTTGTAGATGATGTGCTGGCCACTGCGCTTGGGCAGCGGGCAATCCAGCTTGTAGGTCTTGCCATCCACCGGCACGTTGCCCAGGGTGCAGAACTCCTGCAGGTCGGCCCAGCGCAGCGGGCTGCCCGGCTGCCAGCCCTCACGGGTGACATAGAACTTCCACTCGCGGGTGGCATGCGGGGCCGGGGCATAGAATTCGAAGGTGTAGCGGCCACGCGCGTCGGCGCGGATCGGCGTGGTCGGCCAGTCCGTGCGGTTCAGGTCGAGCCCGCGGTACTTGGGAATGCTGGCACTGCACAGCTCGCCGTCGCGCACCAGTTCACGATGGTTGCCATTGGCATTGCCGTGCGCAATCGCGCTCCAGTCGTAGAACGGCTGCGCGCCGCCAATGGCCTTGGCGGCGGCGCAGGCCGGGTTGGTCGGGTTTTCCGGATTGCCCTCGTGGCACTGCTTCACGCGGCTGAGCGGCTTGGTCATGGTGCCGTGGGCGAAGGCGCTGCCGGACAGGGCGAGGCCGGCAACGACGGACAGTGCGAGGACTGCCCGGTGGGACAGGTGCATGCAGAGACTCCTTTGCGAGGTGTGGGAAACCTCATGGAGTCTTCACATGCAGACGCGCCGTCAACATCGGACAAGTTTGAATTTGATGGCTGTCGTGCCTGATCTGCAGCGCCCTGCTCAAAACACTGCGGCCCAGGCAGAAGGCGGCGCGATGCGCACCGCCTTCTACAACGGGTCAGTAGGGCACCCAAGCATCGCGCCATGCACTGCCCACACCGGGGCGATATGCCTCGGCATTGACGTTGCACCACGCCCCTTCCGGGAACGGGCGGCAGGCGTACAGCTTGCCGTCGGTGCCCTTTACCACGGTCTGGCCGGGGACGTAACTGCCAATGCCTGCGGGGTACACGTGGTCGAAATCACCGCCCGGCGACGGCGTGCCCGCGTCGGGCACCCGGGTGTCGAGCTGGAAGCGGTTGCCGTCCTTCAGGTACACACGGTTGTCGGTGGCCGAGGCCGCCGGCGTGATCACGCCGTTGCTGAGCACGCCCACGCGTGCGTGCTGCGCACTGGCATTGACCGTGCGTGCCAGCACCAGCGGCCACTGTGCGGCGGCAGTCTGGCCGCTGGCCAGCGTGGCTTCCACGCGTTCGACATCATTGCCGTTGGCATTGAACACGCGCAGCGCCAACGTGGTGCCGACCGGCAGCTCGCCGCGCGCGGTGACCGGGCCGGCATCCTGCCACTGCGTTGCCGGTGCCGTTCCGCCGCCGCCCTGGAAACGCACATCCATGCAGGTATAGAACGCCTCGGTCGAATCCGAGCGCTGCCAAGTGTTGTAGATCACATGCTGGCCGGTGCGCTGCGGCAACGTGCATTGCAGCTTGTAGGTGCCATCGGCCGACAGCGGTGTATTGCCCAGGGTGCAGAACTCCTGCAGGTCGGCCCAGCGCAGCGGTCTGCCCGGCTGCCAGCCTTCGCGGGTGACGAAGAAGCGCCAGTCACGGGTGGCGTGCGGCGCGGTCGCCTTGAACACGAAGGTGAACCTGCCATTGGCATCGGGCTGGATCGGCGTGGTCTGCCAGTCACTGCGGTTCACGTCCAGGCCGCGGAAGGTCGGGTTGTTGCCGCTGCACAGCTTGCCGTCGGGCACCACGGCCTGGTGGTTGCCGTTGGCATTGGCCTGGTTGATGCCGTTCCAGTCGTAGAACGCCTGCGAACCGCCGATGGCCTTGGCGGCGGCACAGGCCGGGTTGGTCGGGTTCTCGGGGTTGCCCTGGAAACAGGCGTAGACGCGGCTGACCGGCGTGGTCATGGTGCCGTGGGCGAACGCGTTGCCGGCCAGGGACAGGCCCGCAGCCACGAACGAGGTAGCCAGCAGCAGCGGTGTGGATCGGAATGACATGGCGCATCCTTGTGGTCGTCGAAAGGGAACGGTGACCGCAGGCGCTGCGCTGCGCAGTGGACTTCCGGCGGCACCACGGCGAGTATCGAGTCGCGATGCAGGCGACGGAACCATCGCAGTGTCGATCCGTGACTGCGCATGTGAAGCCCTTCCCGCAGGCTTCACGCAGGGCTGAACGGATGCGCTGGACGTCACGTGACCGGCGTGGCATCGATCACGTCATGGGGATCACGCTACGCAGTCACGGTACCCACCCGATCTGCCTGGCACGAGAAACAGCCATGCGCCGCGTTGTGCAGCTGGACGAACGCCACCGACGGGTCGGCAAACAGTGCATCCAGGTGGTCGGCCACCTCGGTGCCCGCACAGACCTGGGCACCGCACATCAGCGCGGCGTGGTCATAGGCACGCATCGATATCATCCGGCGCTGCACATACGGGGGCACCTCGCCTGGCGGCAGGACGCAACGGGTCACGCCGCGCTGCACGAAGATCGGGCCGGCGGCGCGATACGGTGAATGCAGCGGCAGGTGGACGTGGGACAGCAGGAGCAGCTCGCTGCCAGGCGCGGGATCGCTCAGGCTGATCCGGCAGGGATGGCCGCCATTGGCGCCGGCCCAGCGACGCTGGATGCCGAGCGCGGCGAGCGCGCTGTCACTCATCTCGAACAGGTGCAGGAAGGGGCGATGGTCGATGCCACCGAGGTACCACGTGTGCATGAGCGTCTCCTGGGTCTGCGGCGGATTCTGCGCGTGCGCCGGCGGCCGTGCTCGCCGTTTTCAGACCCCGCATCGCCGCCGGGCCGGTGCACTGGCCCACGGGGCGCTGCGGGCCGCCGCCGATGCCGCCCTGTGCCGGCCAAGGCCGAGAGGCGGGACCGCCTGGTCTGCGCGCCGTTGGCTGCGGATTCGTCATTGCCCATCGCCGTCGGCGCGCTGCCCGTGTAAGTTGGGTCACATCTTCCGCGGCAGCCCGTCGTGGTCGACAGGAACGTCCTCCAGGGGAAACGAGCACGATGCAAAGACACCACCTCGCGCTGGCCGGGATGCTGGCCAGCCTGATGCTTGCCGGGTGCAGCCAGCCGCCGCCGGCCGACGCCGGAAGCGCCAGCGATGCACCCAGCCGCCGCTTCGGCACGATCGACTTCCAGCCCTGCACACTGTCCACCGAAGGTGCCAGCGCCAACGTGGAGGCGCAGTGCGCCACCCTGCAGGTGCCGGAGGACCGGGCCCAGCCTGACGGTCGCCGGATCGGCCTGCGTGTCGCCTGGCTGGAATCGGGCAGCAGCGGCGCCAGCCAGCCCGACCCGGTGTTCTTCCTGGCCGGCGGCCCCGGCCAAGCGGCCAGCGAGGTGGCGGTCATCGTCGATACTGCACTGCGCCAGGTGCGCAAGCAGCGCGACGTGTTCCTGATCGACCAGCGCGGCACCGGCGGCTCCAACCCGCTCAGCTGCCTGGGCGCGGACGGCAAGCCGCTGCAGGTGGACGAGGATGCCGCGCCTTCCGAGGCCTCGCTGCGCGACTACGCCCAGCGCTGTGCCGCATCGCTGCAGGGGCGTGCCGATGCGCGCTTCTACACCACCACCGAGGCGATCGCCGATCTGGATGCGGTGCGTGCGGCGCTCGGTGTGGACCAGCTCAACCTGGTTGGCGGCTCCTACGGTACCCGCGTGGCCCAGCGCTATGCCGGGGCCTACCCGCAGCACACCCGCAGCATCGTCATCGATGGCGTGGTACCGAACGAGCTGGTGGTCGGTGGCGACTTCGCGACCACCTTCGAGGATGCGATCGCCCTGCAGTCGGCGCAGTGCCGCAAGGATGCCGCGTGCAGCAAGCGTTTCCCGACCGATACCCGCGCGCAGCTGCGCAGCGTGGTCGACACCCTGCGCCGTGCACCGGTCTCGGTCGAGTATCGCGACCCGGGTACCAACGCACCCCGGCAGGATGTCCTGACCCCGGACAGCGTGGTCGGCCTTGCCTTCGCCTTCTCCTACGTGCCGCAGTATTCCTCGCTGCTGCCACTGGTGCTGGATGAAGCCGCACACGGGCGCTATGCCCCGTTGGCATCGCTGGCGCGCGGCGCGAACCGCAGCATGGATTTCCAGATCAACCGCGGCATGCAGTGGTCGGTGATCTGCAGCGAGGATGCGCCGCGCTACCACGCGCCGGCCGAGGATCCCGAGCGGCTGTTCGGCAACGAAGTGGCCAGTGCGTTCTTCGCGGCCTGCCCGGTGTGGCCGCACCGTCCGGCGCCGGCAACCGATGCCGTGCCGCTGCGCAGCGACGTGCCGGCACTGCTGCTGTCTGGTGAGCTGGACCCGGTGACGCCGCCGCGTTACGCCGCACAGGTGCTCAAGGGCCTGCCCAACGGCCGTGCGCTGGTCGCCCGTGGCCAGGGCCATGGCACGTTGACCGCCGGCTGCATGCCGCGGCTGCTCGGCCAGTTCATCGACAAGACCGATGCCAAGGCGCTGGATGCCGGCTGCCTGGATACGCTGAGCTACGTGCCGGCGTTCACCTCGTTCAACGGATGGGAACCATGATCGTCGCCGACAACCTGCACAAGGCCTTCGATACCCGCACGGGCCGCATCCAGGCGGTCGCCAACGTCGGCTTCCGCGCCGGGGATGGGCTGATCACCGGCCTGCTCGGCCCCAACGGTGCCGGCAAGACCACCACCATGCGCATGCTGTACACACTGATGACGCCCGACCAGGGCAGCATCACTGTCGACGGCATCGATGCGGCGCGCAATCCGGTGGAGGTACGTCGCCACCTTGGCGTGCTGCCCGATGCGCGTGGCGTCTACAAGCGCCTGACCGCGCGCGAGAACATCGCCTACTTCGGCGAACTGCATGGCCTGTCGGCCGAGCGCATCCGCGAACGCATCGAGGTGCTGTCGCACGCGCTGGACATGGGGGACATCCTCGACCGGCAGACCGATGGTTTCTCGCAGGGCCAGCGCACCAAGACCGCGATTGCCCGCGCGCTGGTGCACGACCCGCGCAACGTCATCCTCGACGAACCGACCAACGGCCTGGATGTGATGACCACGCGCGCGCTGCGCCGCTTCCTGCTGGGCCTGCGCGAAGAGGGGCGCTGCGTGATCCTGTCCAGCCACATCATGCAGGAGGTGGGCGCGTTGTGTGACCACATCGTGATCATCGCCAAGGGCACGGTGATGGCTGCCGGCAGCGCCGACGAGCTGCGTGCGCAGGCCGGCGAAGCCAATCTTGAGGACGCGTTCGTGAAACTGATCGGCAGCGAAGAGGGCCTGCACGCATGAGCATGATGTCGACCCTGATGACGGTGATGCGCAAGGAACTGCGCGACCTGTCGCGTGACCGCCGCACGCTGCTGCTGACCCTGCTGTTCGGGCCGCTGCTGTACCCGGTGCTGCTGCTGGGCATGGGCAAGCTGGCCGAGAGCCGGGTACGCACCCAGATCGAAGAGCCGTTGCAGATCCCGACCATCGGCGCCGAAAACGCGCCGAACCTGGTGCGCTTCCTCGCCGCACAGGGCCTTAATGCCGCACCGGCACCGAAGGACCTGGCCGAGGCCATCCGCACCCAGGACATCGATGTGGCGCTGCGCATCAGCGATGATTTCGGCAAGGACTGGGCCGAGGGCAAGCCGGCGCTGGTGGAGGTGATCAAGGACAGCACGCGTCGCGCGGCTGAAGTACCCAGTGCGCGCCTGGAGGCGGCGCTGGCCACCTACAACGGCCAGGTCGGTGCACTGCGCCTGATGGCGCGTGGCATCGACGCACAGGTGGCACGCCCGCTGGACGTGGCGCGCCAGGACCTGGCCAGTGCCGAGGCCAAGCGCGGCATGATCCTGTCGATGCTGCTGCCGGTATTGCTGACGCTGACCTCGTTCATCGGTGGTGCATACCTGGTGATGGACGCCACCGCCGGCGAGCGCGAGCGGCAGTCGCTGGAACCCCTGCTGGCCACGCCGGGCTCGCGCAGCGCGATCGTCAGTGGCAAGATCGCCGCCGCCTGCGTGGTCGGTTTCGTGTCGCTGCTGCTGACCCTAGTCGCGTTCAAGGTGAGCGCGCAGATCGCACCCGGCAACATTGGCCGCCAGTTCAACATGAACGTCGGCTCGATGCTGCAGATGCTGCTGGTGATGTTGCCGATGCTGCTGATCGGTACCTCGCTGCTGACCTTCCTGTCGGCCGCAGCCAAGAGCATGAAGGAAGCGCAAAGCCACATGACCTGGCTGATGCTGCTGCCGATGCTGCCTGGCTATGCACTGGTAGCCTATCCGTTGAAGAGCGAGCTGTGGCAGTACGCCGTGCCGTTCCTGTCGCAGAACCAGATGCTGCTGAAGGTGATCCGCCACGAGATCATCACCCCGGCGGTCTGGGCGATCTATCTCGGCGCCAGCCTCGGCCTCGCCGCCGTGCTGTGGTTCGCCGCCGTGCGCCGCTATCACAACGAGCGCCTGGCCATCTCTGGCTGACTGCAGCTGGTAGCGCCAGGCCATGCCTGGCGGATGGGGAACGAGGCCCGGTCATTCCGGGCCTCGTTGTTCTCAGGTTCGCGTTGCCTGCCAAGCGGCGAAGCGCTGGGCGATCACCGGTGCCAGTCGGTCGAAGTTTTCCCAGGTATCGGCGACGTGGTACAGCGAAAGGACCTCGGCCCCCAACTGTTCCTCATAGTCTTCGAGATACTGGCCATTCTCGAGGTCGTAGTACGAAGCAGTGAACGTGTTGGCTTCATCACTGACCAGGTCATCGACGAATTTGCCGTCGCTGCATTGAAGCAGGAACAGGCCCGGCGTCGTTCTACGTTCCCGCAGCGCCTGCAGGTCTTCTTCTGCGTCCTCGGCGAGCTCTTCGCTTGCCATGCCCTGTAGCAGCAGCCATGCCAGGTACATGCCGATGTGAGTGGCGCCGGCCTCAGCCGGAAGATCCGAAGGGAAGTCACCCCCGGAATGCCAGCTGGCGTCGTCGTACTTCATCTGTTCTCCTCCTGATTCTAGAAAATAGCTTAGGTCGCGAGGGTAGACAGCGGGAGCGTCGAATGCGTCAGCCGCTGGTATACCGCGCAGGCGTCACCCCCATCTCGCGCTTGAACACGGTGATGAACGCGCTCGGGGTGTCGTAGCCCATCGACAGCGCAACGCTGATCACCGGCTCGCCCGCCAGCAGGCGTGGCAGCGACAGCAGCACGCGCAGGCGCTGCCGCCAATGGCCCAGGGTCATGCCTGTTTCGGCCCGCCACCGGCGGGCGAGGCTGCGGCCCGACAGTCCGTTGGCGGCGGCCCACGCTTCGACGCTGCGAAGGTCGTCCGGCGACCGTGCCAGCGCCGCCGCGATCCGCCGCAACCGTCGATCCTGCGGTTGTGGCAAGGCAAGCGGCAAAGGCGTGCTGGCGGCGATCTCATCGGTGATCACGCCGGCCAGGCGTGCCTGCGCGGCGTCCAGCGCCTGATGTGGCCAACTCAGTGCGCGCATCATCGCCGCCTGCAACAGCACGTTCGGCTGGAGAATGCGCGGCACGGCGGGCAGCTCCAGACAGGCTTCTGCGTTGAAGTACAGGCTCCAGCCATCGAATGCCTCTGCCCCTACCAGGGCGTGAGGCAGCAAGGGCGGTATCCAGGCAACATGCCCCGCCGGCAGCAACCAGTGCAGATCGCCGGCCTCGATCCGCAGCAGGCCGTGGTGGGCACCCAGCACTTGGCCGCGCACGTGCTGGTGGCGCGCGGTGCGGCGCCGTCCGGGCACCCGCAGCTGCGAGGCCAGGACGAGTGGACCGCCTTCGGCGTTCGCCAAAGCGGGGTCAATCAACGTGGGTGATGTCTGATCTGCCATATCCAATGGCAGTTATACGGCAGAAGTGCCAATGGCTGGGCGGCACACTGGACTCCCGATCCCACAGGAGCATCACCCATGCAGCCGCAGGACATCCTTCCCGACCATCAGAACGAGGTGCAGATGAACGGCCTCACCGTGCGCAAGGGCAGCGTCGGCGCCTTCCTCGCCAGCGTCCGTGACTGGCAGGACCCCGCCGGCGATGACGCCACCCGCGCCACCGCCGAAGCCGACCTGCGTGCGCTGCTGCCGGGCCTGCATGCGCTGGGCCTGTTCCAGGTGCTGGACGCGCGCGATCCGGAACTGCAGCGCCTGATCGACAGCCTCGCCTGAAACGAACACGGCCCGGACATGCCGGGCCGTGTCGTCATTGCGGGTCGGAAACGACTTAATCCCCTCCGTCCCCTTTTCGCGGTCAGCTGCCGCCCGGGGCGAACACCAGGGTGCGGCGGGTGGTGACCGGTGCGCTGACCGGCTCGAAGCGCCAACGCTTGACCGCGTTCATGGCCTCGCGATCGAAGACGCGCGATGGCGTTGCGCGCAGCACACGGGCGTTGGTCACCGAACCGTCGGTGCCGACGGTGATTTCCACCAGCACTTCGCCGGAGGTGCC
>NZ_JAOCGL010000133.1:0-8990 GCF_029842485.1 Stenotrophomonas sp. GD03777 | reverse complement strand
GCCGCCACGCGCGCCTGCGTGGAAGCCGAGCGGGCCATGAACCGCGCGCTGCATGGCAGCTGCCACGTGCCGGTGGCGGCGATCGCGCAGTGGCAGGGCGACGACCTGCACCTGCAGGGCCTGGTCGGCAGCGCCAGTGATGGCCGCGCCGTGCGTGCCGAAGCGGTGGGCCCGGCCCGTGATCCGGAAGCGCTGGGCCAGCGGGTGGCGAAGCTGCTGCTGGACGGTGGTGCTGGCGAACTGCTGAACGTCTGAGGCACCGCAGGTAGTGCCGGCCGCTGGCCGGCAACCTCATGCCGCCGATTGAACGCTGTTGCCGGCCAGCGGCCGGCACTACCGAAATGAAGAACGGGCGCCTTGGCGCCCGTTTCTTATTTGAACTTGTAGACCACGTTCATCGTGGTCAGCGTATCGGTCTTGCGCTTGTCGACAGCGACGTCGCTGTTGTAACGCGCCTGCCAGCCGGCCTTCAGCGCCAGGTGCTCGTTCATGCTCACCGAGACGCCGAAGTCGTTCTGGCCGAAGGTGTTGTACGAACCGGATTCGACCAGCAGCGTGTTCACCAGGTCGGTGTTGTCGGTCAGCGAGTATTTCAGGTCGAACTGGCCGCGGCCGATCATGCCGGTACGGGTGCGGTCATCCTCGGTGCTGTGGGTACGGCGCACGCCGGGGCCGATCTGCGCGTCGAAATAGAAGCGCTCGGTGTTCCACAGGCGGGTGCCGTAACCCAGACCGAACGAGCTCTGGCGGTCGTAGGTGGCGAAGTCGTCGCGCTCGGTACGCACCGTGGCCGTCAGCTGGCGGTGCTCGCCCAGCTGCAGCGCGCTGCCCGCACTGCCGGTGTAGCGGTTGGCAGTGGTGTTGCTGCGGCGGGTGGTGGTGCCGTCGTCGTTGGTCTCGGTCACCTTGGAGCTGGAGCGCAGGCCGAACAGGTCCATGCTGTGCACCCAGTCGCCGTCGGTGTAGCGCAGGCGCAGGCGGCCGTTGAAGCTCTCGGTGCTGCTGTTGCCGCGTGCCGAGGCAAAGCCGAGCTCGCCGCCGCTGCCGCTCCACGGCGAGGACATCGCCGCCAGTTCGGAGGCATCCTGCGCGTATGCGAGCGGCGCACACAGCAGCAGGGGGATCAGCAGGGACACGCGCAGGGACATCGAGGCTTCTCCGGAACGGTTAACAGCCGGTGATGATACTGGAAGCGTGATGGCGGTCCGAATCGATCCAAAGCGTGCTTCAGCGAACGTTGCCGCGATCGCCTATTCAGGGCAGATCGACACGCAATGCGGGGTCGTTGAAGCGCGAATAGCGCAGGCGCAGCTGGAAGCTGCGGCCATTGCTGCTGCCGCTGCGCACGATCTGGCGTGGCAGGCCCTGGGCATCCACCCAGTACTCCAGGCGTTCGCCGGGCTGGTTGCCGCGCAGCCGGTAGTGACGGGTCTCGACCCCGTCCAGCGCCTGGCTGCCGAGATCTTCGGCCTTCAGGTCGGCGGGCAGGGCGTCGGCCGGCAGCGGGTTGCGCCACTGCTCGAGCAGGCCGGGCGGGGCCGGCACCTGGCGGATCGCACCGTCGGCCTGCAGGAACAGGGTGTCGCCGATGATGGTCTGCGGCCCGGCCGGGGTCTCCACCCGGAAACGGTCGGGTGCAACGAAGTCCATGGCGCTGCGTATCCGCTGCGGCGCGCCCAGCACTTCCAGTTCGGCGTGGAAGCTGCGCAGGGCGGCGAAACGCTGGCTGGCGCCCAGCACCGCCTGTGCCGGATCGGCGGCAGGTACCGGGGCCTCGGTGCCCGCCGGCGCCGGCGCGCGATCGCAGGCGGCCAGCAGCAGGCAGGCCAGCAGGGACAGGGCAGGCAACCGGCGCATCGGGCATTCCATGGGGTGGGGGCGACCACGATAGCCCAAACGTCCCACACAAGACCCGCGACTCGGACATAATCGGGGGTATGGACCGATACGAACGCATCACCGCCCTGCATCGTCTGCTCAAGTCCGCGCGCTATCCGGTGACGGTGGCGACCCTGCAGGACAAGCTCGGTTGTTCCCGTGCCACCGTCTACCGCGACCTGGCCTTCCTGCGCGATGCGCTGATGGCACCGATCGAGGGCGACGGCGAGGCCGGCTTCCGCTACCAGGCCGACGAGAGCGATCGCTTCGAGCTGCCCGGCCTGTGGCTCAGCTCGGAGGAGCTGCATGCCCTGCTGGCCTCGCAGCACCTGCTGGCGCGTACCGGCGGCGGCGTGCTGTCGTCGGTGCTGGCCCCGCTGCAGCAGCGCATCGAGAGCCTGTTGGCAGCCCAGGCCGGTGTCTCCAGCTGGCCGGTCGATCGCGTGCGGGTGATTCCGCACCGTGGCCGCAAGTTCGATGAAGGCAGCTTCCGCAGCGTGGCCTCGGCGGTGCTGGAGCGCCGTCAGCTGGCGTTCGAGTACCGCGCCCGTTCCACCGACGAGCCGACCAAGCGCACCGTCTCGCCGCAGCGCCTGACCCATTATCGCGACAACTGGTACCTGGATGCCTGGGACCATGACCGCGAGGCGCTGCGCAGTTTCGCGGTGGACCGCATCCACAAGGCACGGGTAATCGACAGTGCCGCCCGCGATGTCGCCGACAGCGAGCTGGACGAGCAGCTCGGCGCCAGCTATGGCATTTTTTCGGGTGCGCCGAAGGGCTGGGCGACCATCCTGTTCAGCGCCAAGGCTGCGCGCTGGGTGGCCGACGAGCACTGGCATTCCAAGCAGCAGGGTCGTTTCCTGGCCGATGGCCGCTACGAACTGAAGGTGCCGTACAGCGTCTCGCGAGAGTTGCTGATGGACGTGCTGCACTATGGTTCGGATGCAGAGATCATCGAGCCGATCATGCTGCGCGAGCAGGCCAAGGCGCTGCTTGAGCTGGCCCTGAGCAACTACGAAAAATCCTGACACTCCCCCCGAGAACCCCGTCCCCCATGAAGAAGACCCTGTTGCTGTCCCTGCTCGCCGCTGCGCTGGCCCTGACCGCCTGCGGCAAGTCCGGCGAGCCGTCGCAGAAGCTGGTGGTGGCCGCCACGGCCGTGCCGCATGCCGAGATCCTCGAGGTGGTCAAGCCGATCCTCAAGCAGGAAGGCGTGGACCTGGACGTGCGCGTATTCAACGACTACGTGCAGCCCAACGACCAGCTGGTGCAGAAGCAGGTGGACGCCAACTACTTCCAGACCGAGCCGTACCTGGATGCCTACAACCGCGACCGCAAGACCGACCTGGTGAAGGTGATCGGCGTGCACATCGAGCCGTTCGGTGCGTACTCGCGCAAGGTCAAGTCGCTGGCCGAGCTGCGCGATGGTGCCGACGTGGTGATCCCGAACGATCCGAGCAACAACAGCCGCGCGCTGATCCTGCTGCACAAGGCCGGCGTGATCGAGCTGAAGGACCCGGCCAACGCGCTGTCGACCCAGCGTGACATCACCGCCAACCCGAAGAACCTGAAGTTCCGCGAGCTGGACTCGGCGATGCTGCCGCGCGTGCTGGACCAGGTCGATCTGGCCCTGATCAACACCAACTATGCGCTGGACGCCGGCCTCAACCCGACCAAGGATGCGCTGGCGATCGAGAGCAAGGATTCGCCGTACGTGAACTTCCTGGTCGCGCGCCCGGACAACAAGGACGACGCCCGTGTGCAGAAGCTGGCCAAGGCCCTGACCAGCCCGCAGGTGAAGGCCTTCATCGAGAGCAAGTACAAGGGCGCGGTGCTGCCGGCGTTCTGATTGCGGCTGATCTGTTGATTTGAATGGTGGGTGTCGACCTTGGTCGACACTGCCTGCCCTGTAGAGCCGAGCCCACGCTCGGCTCTGCTGTTTCCGGCATTTCACCAACGGCAGCCGAGCATCGCTCGGCTCTTCCGTGTCACTCCACGTGCCGCAGCAGGGCAGGGCATTGCAGTTTCAATCGACGTGGAAGGCGAGGGTGGCGGCAACTGCCTGCTGCCATCCCGCATACAGCTTCTCGCGCCGCGACACCTCCATCTGTGGCTCGAAGCGCCGGTCCAGGCCCCACTGTGCAGCGATCTGTTCGCGGCTTGACCAGAACCCGACGGCCAGGCCGGCCAGATAGGCCGCACCGAGCGCGGTGGTTTCGGTCAACCGCGGCCGCAGCAGCGGCACACCGAGGATGTCTGCCTGGAAGCCGGCCAGGAAGTCGTTGCCGATCGCACCGCCATCAGCGCGCAGCTCGGTCAGTGCGATGCCCGCATCGGACTGCATGGCATCGAGCACGTCGCGGGTCTGGTAGGCCATCGCTTCCAGCGCGGCGCGCACGAAATGCGCCTTGCCCGTGCCACGGGTCAAGCCAAACATCGCACCGCGCACATCACTGCGCCAATAGGGCGCACCCAGGCCGACAAACGCCGGCACCAGATAGGCGCCGCCGCTGTCGGGCACCTGCGCGGCCAGTGCCTGGCTGTCGCTGGCGCGTTCGATCATGCGCAGTCCGTCGCGCAGCCACTGCACCACCGAGCCGGCGATGAAGATCGACCCTTCCAGCGCATACTCCACGCGCCCGTCCAGGCCCCAGGCAATGGTGGTCAGCAGGCCGTTGCGCGACCGCACCGCCTGCGCGCCGGTATGCATCAACATGAAGCAACCGGTGCCATAGGTGTTCTTGACCATGCCCGGCTGGAAACAGGCCTGGCCGAACAGTGCCGCCTGCTGGTCACCGGCGATGCCGGCGATCGGGATCGGGTGGTCGAAGAAGAACTGCGGCCGGGTGTGTGCGTACACCGCACTGGAGTCGCGCACCTGCGGCAGCATCGCGCGCGGGATGTCGAGCAGGGCCAGCAGATCGTCATCCCAGTCCAGCGTGTGGATGTTGAACAACAGCGTGCGCGCCGCGTTGCTGTAGTCGGTCACATGCGCCTGGCCGCCGCTGAGGTTCCACACCAGCCAGCTGTCGATGGTGCCAAACAGCAGCTCGCCACGTTCGGCGCGCTGCTGCGCACCTTCCACGTGGTCGAGGATCCAGCGCACCTTGGTCGCAGAAAAATAGGCATCGATCAGCAGGCCGGTCCGCTCGCGGATCAGCGCTTCATGGCCTTCGGACTTCAGTCGTTCACAGATGGCGTGGCTCTGCCGCGATTGCCAGACGATGGCGTTGTGGATCGGCTGGCCGGTGGCACGGTCCCAGACCACGGTGGTTTCGCGCTGGTTGGTGATGCCCAGTGCGGCGATATGGCGCGGGTCGATCTGCCCGCGACTGAGCAGTTCGGTCAGCGTGGCATAGACGCTGGTGAGGATCTCGCGCGGGTCATGCTCGACCCAGCCGGGTTGCGGGAAGATCTGTGCAAACTCGCGCTGCGCGCTGCCGATGATGTCGCCGGCACGGTCGAACAGGATCGCGCGCGAACTGGTGGTGCCCTGGTCGATGGCCAGCACGTAGCGGGGCGTCATGCAGCGTCTCCGGTAGAGCAGTCAGGGTAACTTACCTTTCTCTCTGTAGAGCCGAGCCATGCTCGGCTGCATTTGCACAACGCAGCCGAGCATGGCTCGGCTCTACAGAGTGGAGTGTTCGATCCACGCCTGCAGCCGTGTCACCTGCGCAGCGTCCAGCCGCAACCCCAGCTTGCTCCTTCGCCACAGCACGTCCTCGGCAGTGCGCGCCCACTCATGCTCGCGTAGAAAGGCCACTTCCCGGGCATGCAGGCCGCCGCCAAACGCCTCGCCAAGATCGTGCAGGCCCCGTACACCCTGCAGCAGTTCCGCGCTTCGACTGCCATAGGCCCCGGCCCAGCGTCGCGCGATACCTGCGGGCAACCAGGGTGCCGATACCTGCAGATGCGCGCCCGCCTGCGCGGCGTCGCCCCAGTCGCTGCCTGGCAGCGGGTCCCCGTCTGCTGTCCACGCCGCTCCCATCTGCGGCAGGGCGGGCCGCAGCAGCTCCAGCGCTTCCTCGGCCAGCACCCGGTAGGTGGTCAGCTTGCCGCCCAGCACATGCAGCGCCGGTGCCGGGTCCACCTGGAGCTGCAGGCGGTAATCGCGGCTGAGTCTTGCCGCGCGCGGATCGGGATCAGCCAGCAGCGGGCGGACACCGGCGAACTGCCAGACCACATCTTCCGGCGCGATGGGTTCATGCAGGTAGCGGTTGGCCGCTTCGCACAGGTACGCCACCTCTGAAGGCAGCACGCCGCAGCGCGCCGGGTCGCCGCGATAGTCGGTGTCGGTGGTGCCAACCAGCAGGTGGTCGTGGGCGAAGGGCAACAGGAACACCACGCGTCGATCGGGTTGCTGCAGCAGGCACGCGCTGTCATCGGGCCAGGGCCGGCGCAGGACGATGTGGCTGCCTTGTACCAGCCGCAGCGCGGGGCCGCCACTGCGTGCCTCCATCCGTTCCAGCAGGCCGCCGGCCCACGGCCCTGCCGCATTGGCGACGGCGCGCGCGGTCACCTGCTGCTGGCCATCAGCGGATTCCAGCACCGCCTGCCACCGGCCCTGCAAGGGCTGCAGGTCGATGCAGCGGCTGCGCACACGCACCTGTGCGCCCCGCTGCGCGGCATCCAGGGCGTTGAGCAGCACCAGTCGCGCGTCATCGACCTGCGCGTCGGCGTAGCTGAAGGCCTGCCGCAGATCCGGGGAAAGCCAGGGGCCGAGCGGATCGCGCTGAAGGTCCAGGGCGCGCGAGGCGGGAAATGCCGGGCTGCGACGGCCCAGGTGGTCATACAGCCACAGTCCCGCGCGTAGCATCCAGCGTGGGCGCAGATGGGGTTCCCACGGCAGCACGAAGCGCAATGGATGGACCAGATGGGGCGCCTGCCGGCGTACCACCTCGCGTTCGCCCAGCGCCTTGCGCACCAGCCCGAGCTCGCCCTGTTCCAGGTAGCGCAGGCCGCCGTGGATCAGCTTGCTGCTGGCGCTGGAGGTATGCGCGGCCAGGTCGTGCTGCTCGCACAGCAGCACGCGCAGGCCGCGGCCGCTGGCGTCACGGGCGATGCCGGCACCGTTGATGCCGCCACCGATCACCAGCAGGTCGACGTCGTCCATCGTGTCTCCGCGTCCTGTGTCTGTAGAGCCGAGCCGCGCCACCATTGACCGTGGGCGCCATTGAACGTAACGCATCGCAATGCGCGCGGAGCCCGCCGCTCGACTCGGGATAGGGGGCTTGGCTCGACTCTACAAAAAGGCAGTCGAGCATGGGCTCGACTCTACAGAACGCCGGTGACGGAAACGACGACGGGCCCCGAAGGGCCCGTCGCGTTGCATCAGTGAAGCAGGTGCAGCCTGGATCAGAAGCGGGCGCCGATGCCGAAGCCGACGGTCCACGGATCCATCTTGGCTTCGCCGATCTTCTCGCCGCCAACCTTGATGTCCGGGCGGGCGCGCATGTAGCGGGCGTCAGCACGGGCAAACCAGGTGGAGTTGATGTTCATGTCGACGCCGACGGTGCCGATCACGCCCTTGGCATCCTTGAAGCGGATGTCGGTGTCAGCGCCGTTGCCCAGCTTCTCGTTGCTGAAGCTCGACTGGTAGTAGCCGACGCCCACGAACGGACGGAACACGTTGTCAGCCTGGCCGAAGTGGTACTGGCCGCTCAGCGCGACCGGCTGCTGCTCGACCGAGCCCAGGCGGGCGTTGTTCGGGCCCTTGAACTTGTTGTCGAACTTGTCAGCGGCGCCCCACAGTTCAACGGCCCAGTTGTCGTTGATGTAGTAGCTGAAGCTGACGGTCGGCGCCGGACCACCATCGGTCTTCTTCACGCCGGAGATCGGGTCGTTCTTCGGTTCCAGCAGCGAGATGCCGCCAACAACGGCAAAATGCTTGCCCGACGCGGTGTCGGTGCTGCTGCTGTCCTGGGCGAAAGCGGCCGGCGCGAAGGCGGCGGAGGTCAGCAGGGCGAGACTCAGGATACGGATGGAGCGCATGGGGGTATCTCCTAATGTTTCTTGTTTTGGGCCCCCGGTTGCGGGGCGAGCACACCGTAGTCGCCCCAACATGAATCGAATCCGACGCACGTTAAAAAATAGTTTTCCTTGTTCAGCGACCGGTACGGAACGCCTGTATTCATGGGGTTTCTGGCGCTCGGGGACATTCATGCAGTTGGAGAAGATGTGAGCACAGCAACGTTGTGCATTGGCTTGCAAGCGCAGGTGAACGTGGAGTGCAGGGTGCTGCTGCTGGGCTCGATGCCGGGCGTGGCGTCCCTGCAGGAGCAGCGCTATTACGCCCATCCGCGCAACCGCTTCTGGCCGCTGATGGCCGACATCTGTGGTTTCGACGCGGATCTGGCCTACGCCGCGCGGCTGCAGGCATTGAATGCCGCGGGCATCGGTCTGTGGGATGTGATCGGTCGCTGCGAGCGCCGAGGCAGCCTGGACGCGGACATCGTGCGTGGCACGGAAGTGGCCAATGCACTGCCGGAACTGATCGCCACGTTGCCTGAGCTGACGCTGATCGGCTGCAATGGCGCTGCATCATGGCAGGCGTTCCACCGCTGGGTGCTGCCGCAGCTGGAGGCCCCGCCACAGGTGGTTGCATTGCCCTCGACCAGCCCGGCCAATGCGGCGTGGTCGTTGCCGCGCCTGCGCCAGGCCTGGCAGCCGGTTGCAGACGCACTGGCGACATGAAGCGGACATCGTCCGGACAATACGCTACCGACTGGTCGCGGCCGGGACCCGTGGGCAACAGCCTGTCCCGGCTGCGTGCGTACTGAAAACACCTGTAACGGTTGGCGCTGGACCCCGCTGGCCGCACAATAGACGTTTCCCTACACCAGATTGCCGGAGTTATCCCCATGGCCGAAATCAAGGAAGCACTTGTCCCCGATATCGGTGACTACAGCGATATCCCGGTAATCGAGGTGCTTGTCGCCGTCGGCGACACGGTCAAGAAGGACCAGGGCCTGGTGACGCTGGAAAGCGACAAGGCGACGATGGAAGTGCCGTCCTCGGTGGCAGGCGTGGTCAAGGAACTGAAGGTCAAGGTGGGCGACAGCCTGTCCGAAGGCAAGGTCGTGGCGCTGATCGAAGTGGCCGAAGGCGAA
>NZ_JAOCGL010000132.1:0-9224 GCF_029842485.1 Stenotrophomonas sp. GD03777 | reverse complement strand
CAACAGGGCAACGGCAAGACGGGTTTTCACGAGCACAGGTTCCCGGGAAGGCAGACCCCGATCATGGCACCGCCCACGGCCCATGGCATGGGACGAAGGTCCTGCCTGCAGCGCAGGCAGGACCGGGAACCGGCCGCTCTGGTAGATGCCAACCTTGGTTGGCACACGGGGAAACCCAGCGCCGACCAAGGTCGGCATCTACCAGGGCACCGCCGCTGAACATGCAGTAGATCCACGCCATGCGAGGATGCGCCGGGATCCTGACAGGGGTCAGAGCCCTTTCCAGTGGAAAGGGATCCGACCCCGCAGCCTCAGTGGCTGGCCCTGTCGCGCTTCCAGCCGCGGTGCTTGATGTCCAGGTGCAGGCTGTACAGCGCGGTGAACGCCGGGAACAGGTTCTGCAGTACACCCACCGAGTCCTGCTTGGCCGAGAACAGGAAGTAGCTCAGGGTCATCAGGCTGCCGAGCACGCTCATGTACCAGAACAGGCGCGGTATGACGGGTTTGCCGGCGCGCTTGGAGGCGATGAACTGGACCAGCCAGCGGCCGCCGAACATCAGTGCGCCGGTGTAGCCGATCAGCTTCCAGCCGGTCACATGCAGGCCGGTCCAGTACAGCCAGGTGAGGGGCTGATCCAGCCAGTGCAGCTCCAGATCCATCAGCGCTCCTCCACCGCGGTGCGCTTGCTTCGGGTGATCAGCCAGGCCACGCCACGCAGGTCGCGGATGCCGACCAGCGCGCGGCCGAGGTTGTTGTACTTGGACACGCCGGCGGTACGGTGGCGGTGGTTGACCGGCACGCTGGTGGTCTTCCAGCCGGCACGCTGCATCAGCGCCGGCAGGTAACGGTGCATGTGGTCGAAGTACGGCAGGTCGAGGAACGCGCTGCGTTCGAACAGCTTGATGCCGCAACCGGTGTCGGGCGTGTCATCGCGCAGCATGCGCGCACGGATGGCGTTGGCCCACTTGCTGGCCCAGCGCTTGCTGCCGCTGTCCTGGCGGTTGACGCGCCAGCCGGCGAACAGCTTCACCTGCGCCTCGGCGGCGTCGCGTGCGGCGAGCAGCTTGGGAATATCGGCCGGATCATTCTGGCCGTCGCCATCCAGGGTCGCGATCCACGGCGCGCGCGCGTGCTTGACGCCGGTGCGCACCGCCGTGCTCTGCCCGCTCTGGTTCACATGGTGCAGCACGCGCAGTTCCGGGGTGGTTGCCTTCAATCCCTGCAGCACCGCCAGGGTGTCATCACGCGAGTGGTCGTCGATGTAGACGATCTCGAACGGCAGCCGGCCACGCAGCGCAGCGGTGATTTCGGCGACCAGCGGGGCAACATTGTCGCGCTCGTTGAACACCGGGACGACAACGGAAAGCTCGGGTTGGCTCATAAGGCACTCGGCCAAAGGGGGGACAAAGACCGCGCATTCTCCGAAACCGAGGTTATCCGAAGATGAACCCGGCGGCGTGAGGATCCGTCCTCAGGCGCGATCGCCAAAATACTCGCGGCACCACTGCACCACAGGCGGCAGGCCTTGTTCGATCGGGGTCACCGCATCGAAGCCGAAAGCGTCATGTGCGCGCCGGGTATCGGCCATCGTGCGCACCATGTCGCCGGGCTGCATGGGCTTGTAGACCTTCTGCGCAGGGCGGCCGGCGGCCTGCTCGATCACGCTGATGAAGCGCTCCAGCTCGACCGGTGTATGGTTGCCGAGGTTGAACACCCGGTGCGGCACCGGACCGTCGGCCGGATGCGCGAGGGCGCCGAGGATACCGGATACGATGTCGGAGACATGTGTGAAATCGCGCTGCATGCGGCCTTCGTTGAACACGTCGATCGGCCGACCGGCCAGCACCGCGCGCGAGAACAGCAGCGGTGCCATGTCCGGCCGGCCCCACGGGCCATACACGGTGAAGAATCGCAGCCCGGTGGCATGCAGGCCGTACAGCTGCGCGTAGGTGTAGGCCATCAGCTCGTTGGCCGCCTTGGTCGCCGCGTACAGCGAGCGTGGCTGGTCCACGCGCTGGTCTTCGGAGAACGGCGGCGTGGCCGAATCGCCGTAGACCGAACTGCTGGAGGCATACACCAGGTGCTGCACGCCACGGTGGCGGCACAACTCGAGCATGTTGACGAAGCCGACCAGGTTGCTGTCGACGTAGGCATGCGGGTTTTCCAGCGAATAGCGCACGCCGGCCTGCGCGGCCAGGTGGATCACCGCGGTCGGCCGCACCTCGTCGAACAGTGCGGCCAGGCCCTGCTGGTCGGTCAGGTCCAGGGTGCGCAGGTCCAGCGCCGGACACAGCGCGGCCACGCGGTCACGCTTGATCTGCGGGTCGTAGTAATCGTTGAAGTTGTCCAGGCCGACCACGGCCTGGCCGGCCTCCAGCAGCGCGCGGGCGGTGTAGGCACCGATGAAGCCGGCAGCGCCGGTGAGCAGGATGGTCATGGCAGGGGCCTGGGAACGAAGTTCAGGCCCCTGATGTTACCGGTCTCAGAACAAACCGAAACGCTTCTTCGCCACGTTGGTGCGGCCGGGCTCGATCACATCGTTGATCTGTTTCGCATCGAAGCGGTCGAGCAGGGCGTCGGCGCCCTTCTTCAGCTTCAGGTCCATCTCTTCGGGGTACAGCGGAACCAGGCTCATGAAGCTGATGGTATTGCCATCCTCCAGCTCCAGTGTGGCGAAGTCCTCCGGGGCGGTCACCGGCGGCAGCACGATGGCACCGTCGAAACCCACGCCCGGCGCATAGGGCTCGCTGGGATGGCCGTTGGGAATGGTGTGGCCGAAGCCCAGCCACGTGTCGTACTCGTGCGGCAACCGCGCCATGCCCTTCAGCAGGCGCACTGGCCAGTAGTTGCGCTCATCCTCGAAGGCGTCCTGCGTGATCGGCCAGTCGGCCGGCAGGGTCACCATCAGTTCCATGTAGCGCGGCACGTCCGCATCCACCTCGGCGGGCACGGTCATCGGCAGGTCGCTCATGCCGGAGGTGACCAGGCGCAGGTACGGGCAGTGGTCATTGGCCGGCACCACGTGCACGTCGATGTGCACCAGGTCGGAGATGATTTCATGGAAGACACCGGACACCGGTCCCAGGTGGTGTTCGATGTGAGCACTGATCGCCTCGATGTGCCGTTCTTCGCCGATGGCGAGCACAAAGTCCTTCTCACGGCGATGTACCAGTATCTGGGTGCCGTCCGGGCTGACGTCTTCGTAGTCGTTGCTCATGTCCTGCTCCCTGGATGAGGCCACGGGCCGGAAGACAGTGCATTCCGCGGTGCGCGTGGCAGTGCGTTCCCTGTCATTCGCCGGGCGCGGCAGGAACAGGCCGCCTCCCCGACGCGGCGCCGGGCTCAGCCCTGGCGCGCGCGCAGTTTTTCCAGCACGCCGTCCAGGGTGTCCAGGTCGGTGTAGTGGATGATCAGCTTGCCCTTGCCGCCACGGCCGTGGCTGATCGCCACCTTGGCGCCGAGCGCTTCGGACAGCTCGGTTTCCAGCGAGGCGATGTCGGCCTGCTGCACCTTCGGCGTGGCCACCGGACGGCTGCTCGGCACCTTGCCGGCGGCGAAAGCCTGCGCGCGCCGCTCGACCTCGCGCACCGACCAGCCTTCGTCGGCCGCTTCCTGGGCCAGCTTGCCGGCCAGTTCGGGGGCCAGGGTCAGCAGCGCACGGGCATGCCCCATTTCCAGGCGGCGGGTTTCCAGGAGCAGGCGGATCGCCACTGGTAGTTCCAGCAGGCGCAGCAGGTTGGACACCGCCGCGCGCGAGCGGCCGACGGCCTCGGCGGCCTCGGCATGGGTGAGGGTGAACTCGCTGATCAGGCGCTGCAGCGCTTCGGCTTCCTCCAGCGGGTTGAGGTCTTCACGCTGGATGTTCTCGATCAGCGCCATCGCGATGACGGTGCGGTCTTCCAGCTCGCGCACCACCACCGGCACTTCGTCCAGCCCGGCCAGCTGCGATGCGCGCCAGCGGCGTTCACCGGCGACGATTTCGTAGTTGCCCGCCGGCAGCTGGCGCACCAGGATCGGCTGGATCACGCCCTGCGACTTGATCGAGTCGGCCAGCTCGGACAGCTTGCCCTCGTCCATCTCGCGGCGCGGCTGGTACTTGCCCGGCTGCAGCTGGCCGACCGGCAACTTGCGCAGCACTTCCCCCGGCAGCGGCTCGATCACCGCCGTGGTGGCCTGCACCTGGCTGACCGCGCCCTTCGGGCCCAGCAGCGCGTCCAGGCCACGGCCGAGGCCTCGCTTCTTGGCTGCCGGCTTGCTGCTGGTCATCAGACGGTCTCCACGGCCTTGGTGGCCTTGTTGCGTTCGTTGTTGCGGCGGATGATCTCGCCAGCCAGGCCCAGGTAGGCCACGCCACCGCGCGAGGCGCGGTCGTAGCCGACGATGCTCTGGCCATGGCTGGGTGCCTCGGCCAGGCGAACGTTGCGCGGCACGATGGTGCGGAACACGCGATCGCCGAAGTGCTCGGTGAGCTCGGCCGAGACCGCGTTGGCCAGGTTGTTGCGCACGTCGAACATGGTGCGCAGCACGCCTTCGATCTCCAGCGCCGGATTGAGGTTGGCACGCAGCGCTTCGATGGTTTCCACCAGCGCGCTCAGGCCTTCCAGGGCGTAGTACTCGCACTGCATCGGCACGATCACCGAATCGGCAGCGGCCAGCGCATTGAGCGTCAGCAGCGACAGCGCCGGCGGGCAGTCGATCAGGATGTAGTCGTACTCGTCGCGGATCGGTGCCAGCGCGCGCTTCAGCCGCTGCTCGCGCTCGCTCTGCGCCATCAGCTGGATCTCGGCGGCGGTCAGGTCGATGTTGCCGGGAAGCAGGTCGTAGCCTTCGGCGGTCTGCACGCGTACATCGGCGGCGCTGGACTCGCCCAGCAGCAGATCGTAGGTGGAGGCGGCCAGCTCACGCTTGTCCACGCCACTGCCCATGGTCGCGTTGCCCTGCGAATCGAGGTCGACCAGCAGCACGCGCTTGGGTGCGTTGGCCAGGGAAGCGGCCAGGTTGACGGCGGTCGTGGTCTTGCCGACGCCACCCTTCTGGTTGGCGATGGCGATGATGCGGGCCATGCGGGTGTGCCTCGTCGACGTGTGCTGGGACCGGTCATTATGCGTACAACCGGCCCCTTGCGGAAATCGTGGATCGCCAACC
The DNA here is from genome assembly GCF_029842485.1 of Stenotrophomonas sp. GD03777. Classification (NCBI taxonomy): domain Bacteria; kingdom Pseudomonadati; phylum Pseudomonadota; class Gammaproteobacteria; order Lysobacterales; family Lysobacteraceae; genus Stenotrophomonas; species Stenotrophomonas sp. GD03777. Next base: position 4,079 of record NZ_JAOCGL010000132.1, on the reverse strand, counting down.
CGTTGTTGCACAAGGGGCTGGCGGCGGGAATCAAGGGCCTGTAACAGTAACCAGGTGGCGTTCGCCGGCCAGGCCGGGCACGCTCAGCGGGGTCACCTCGCGCACCTGCCAGCCAGCCGGCAGGTCCGCGATCTCCTCATGCGGGTAGACGCCCTTCATGGCCAGCAGCACGCCCCCCGGCCGCAGCAGGTGGCCACCGACACGGACGATGCCGGCCAGGGTATCCATGGCACGGGCGGTCAACTGGTCGTAACGACCGGCCTCGTCCAGCGCCTCGGCGCGCGATTCGGCCACGCGGGCATTGCCCAGGCCGAGTTGGCGCACGGCCTCGCGCATGAAGCGCGCCTTCTTGCCATTGCTCTCGACCAGGGTCACCTGCAGGCCCGGGCAGGCGATGGCCAGCGGGATGCCCGGCAGCCCGGGGCCGGTGCCGAGGTCGGCCAGGCTGCCATCGGCCACGAACGGCTGCATCGCCAGCGAGTCGAGCAGGTGGCGGGTGACCATCTCCTGCGGGTCGCGGATGGCGGTGAGGTTGTAGGTGCCGTTCCAGCGGTGCAGCAGGGCCAGGTAGCGCAGCAGCGGCGGCGCCAGCGCGGCATCCAGGCCCATGCTGGCCAGGCCCTGTTCCAGCGTGGCAGCTACGCTGGCGAGAAGTGGGTGTTCGCTCATGCCGGCATTATCGCCGGTTTTGCGCGCTGATTCCCCGCCTCAGTGCGGATACCAGGCCAACGCCGCCCGGAACTGACCGGTGGCCTGCCATTCGTGCAGGTGCCAGCGCGCGGCCTCGCCCAGTTCCGGGTCGCACCAGCGCAGGTGCAGGGCGCCATCGGCCCCCGGCGCCAGCTGCAGGCGGTGCAGGCCGAACGAGATACCCTGGCCGTGCGCCTTCAGCATCGATTCCTTGGCGCACCACACGCGGAAGAACCAGTGTTCGCGGTCGGTCTGGTCCAGGCTTTCCAGCCACGCCACCTCCTCCGGGTGGAAGAAGCGCTGCACGATCTCCAGCAGGCGGGCGCGCGGCCGCAGCAGTTCCAGGTCCACGCCCAGCCGCACGCCTTCGCCCAGCGCCACCAGCAGCACCTCGCCGCTGTGGCTCCAGCCGGTGCCGTAGTGGGCCAATGCGCCGCTCAGCTCCGGCCGGCCCTTGTCATCGCGGACCAGCGGCAGCGTCTCCGGATCGGCCCCGAGGGCCTGCGCCAGCACCTGCCGTGCCTGCGGTTCGCCGCGCTGGCCGGGCACGTGCGGTCGCCGCCAGACCGTCACCGGACCAAAGCGCCACGGGCCGTCGAGGGTGGCTGGCAGGCTCATGCGCACGCGCCCGTCACACGATTGCACGACGGGTTCACGGCCGTGCGCGTCAACTGGTCACCGTTCCCCACCGGAGGTTCGATCATGGGCATCATCATCTGGCTGATCGTCGGCGGCATCGTAGGCTGGCTGGCCAGCATCATCATGAAGCGCGATGCCCAGCAGGGCATCATCCTCAACATCGTGGTCGGCATCGTCGGCGCGCTGATTTCCGGCTGGCTGTTCGGCGGCGGCATCAACGAAGCGATCACCATTCGAACCTTCCTGTTCTCGCTGATCGGTGCAGTGATCCTGCTGGCGATCGTCAATCTGTTCACCCGCAAGAGCATACGCTGACACGGCGGTAGCGCCGGCCGCTGGCCGGCGGGCCTTTCAGAACGGGCCCGGCGATGCCGGGCCCCGTTCGTTCAACCGATCTGTACCCACGCCGGCGCATGGTCGCTCGGACGTTCCCAGGTGCGCGGCTCGCGGTCGATGCCCGAAGCCACCGCACCGCTCTTCAGCGCATCGGAGACCAGGGTCAGGTCGATGCGCAGGCCCAGGTTGCGACGGAAGCCGGCGGCGCGGTAATCCCACCAGCTGAAGGTGCCCGCCTCGTCGTTGTGCAGGCGGAAGCCATCGTGCAGGCCCAGCTGCAGCAGCTTGTTCAATGCGCCGCGCTCGGCGGTGGAGGTCAGGATGTGGTTGTCGTTCCACACCTCCGGGTCGTGCACGTCGCGTGCGTCCGGGGCAATGTTGAAGTCCCCCATCACGATCAGCTTCGGGTGGCGCTGCAGTTCTTCGGCGATCCAGGCATGCACCGCCTCAAGCCAGCGTAACTTGTACTCGTACTTGTCGGTACCGATGTCCTGGCCGTTGACCACGTACAGGTTGATTACCCGCAGGTCGCCGAAGGTACCGGCGATGACGCGCTTCTGCTCGTCCTCGAAGCCGGGAATGCCGATCTGCACGTCCTGTGCAGGCTCACGGGACAGCAGCGCAACGCCGTTGTAGGTCTTCTGGCCGGCGAACACGCTGCGGTAGCCGGCAGCGATCAGCGCAGAGTCGGGGAACTTGTGGTCCTCCAGCTTGGTTTCCTGGATACCGACGATGTCCGGGCCGAACGCCTTGAGCCACTGTTCCAGGTGCGGCAGGCGGACATTGAGCGAATTGACGTTCCACGAGGCGATTTTCATGCGGGCATTCTACCCGGGTGGGCTTTGGTAGACGCCAACCTGGGTTGGCGCATGGCCGCCCCCGTGCCAACCAAGGTTTGCACCCACCGGTAGTGCCGGCCGCTGGCCGGCAACCCCATGAACCGTCGGCAGGACCCCTCAGTTGGCGGCCAGCGGCCGGCACTACCGCAGCAGCAGCTTCAACAAACCCGCAATCTTCGAATACGGCGGCCGCAGCCGGTCGCTGGCCGCCCAGCGCGACTGCCACAGCACCGGCAGCCGCTTGCTCATCGCATCGAACCCGGCCCGCCCGTGGTACGCGCCCATGCCGCTGGCCCCTACCCCGCCAAACGGCAGGCCATCGGCGGCGAAGTGCAGCAGCGTGTCATTTACCGTCACGCCACCGGCCACCACCTGGCCGAGGATGCGCTCCACCGTGGCCGTGTCATGGCTGAAGGGATACAGCGCCAGCGGCCGTTCGCGGGACAGCACGTCCGCCAGCGCCGCCTCCAGGTCCGGGTAGGCCCGCACGGGCAGGATCGGCCCGAAGATTTCCTCGCGCATCAGGTCCAGATCGTCGGGCGGGTCCAGCACCACGGTCGGCACCAGCAGGCGCTCGCGGTCGGCGCGCGCCTCATCCACCTGCGCCAACGGAATCACCGGCACGCCGCGTTGCCGCGCCTGTACCAGATAGCCCTGCAGGCGCTGGTACTGGCCCTCGTTGATGATGCGCGTGTAGTCGTCGGCATTGCTGAAGTCGCCATAGCGTTCGCGCACCTGCTGCTGCAGCGCCTGTACGAACTCGCGCTGGCGGACCGTATCGATCAGCACATAATCCGGCGCGATGCAGGTCTGGCCCGCGTTGAACCACTTGCCGGTGGCCAGCCGCGCGGCGGCTTTGCCCAGCGGAAAATCGCGGCAGACGATGGCCGGCGACTTGCCGCCCAGTTCCAGCGTGACCGGCACCAGATGCTCGGCGGCGGCGGCCATCACCTTGCGGCCAACGGCCGTCGAGCCGGTGAACAGCAGATGGTCCAGCGGCAGCGAGGACACCGCCGCGGCCACATCCGCCCCGCCCTGCACCACCGCCACCCGATCGGGCGGGAACACGCTGGCCAGCAGATCAGCCAGGAACGCACTGGTGCGCGGCGTGTGTTCGGAGGGCTTCAACAGCACGTGGTTGCCAGCGGCGATGGCGGTGGCCAGCGGCACGAGTGCCAGCGTGACCGGGTAATTCCACGGTGAGATCACCCCGACCACACCCAGTGGCGTCGGCCGCAGCTGCGCGCGCGCCGGCCACAGCTTCCAGCCGGCCCGTACGCGCTGCGGCTTCGACCAGCGCCGCAGGTGGCGGCGCAGGTGGTCGATGGCCGACAGCACACTCATGCCATCGGCCAGCTTCGATTCGACGTGGACGCGGTGGCCGAAGTCCTCGGCGATGGCCGTGGCCATTTCGTCCAGGCGTGGCTTCAGCGCTTCGCGGAGGCGGCGCAGGTCGGCTTCACGCTGGTCCAGCGAAGGGCGCTGGGCCTGCCAGGTACTGCGCAGGGTGTGCAGGAGGGCGGGAAGGTCGGCTGGGGCGGTGGTCGTCATGGGCCGACTATACGGGGTGCTGCG
>NZ_JAOCGL010000131.1:0-9271 GCF_029842485.1 Stenotrophomonas sp. GD03777 | reverse complement strand
CTGACGGATTCCGGCGGCTCTTGGTAGGTGTCGACCTTGGTCGACACATCTGTCAGATATCGAAATCGATCTGGGGTCAGATCCGTTTTCCTACGGGAAACGGATCTGACCCCACGCCATTTCAACAGCTCGCAGAATTCTGTCGAAGGCGGGGTGGGTCCACAGGCCCTGCAGAACCTACCTACCCGTGGCCCTGGCGATCGCTTCCACCAACAGCTCACCAGTCACCGGCTTGCGCAGGAAGCCGCCAATGCCGGCTGCTTCCACCTGCTGCTGCAGGTCCGGATCGGTCCGCGCCGTCACTGCCAGCAGCGGCAGCATGTAGCCCTGGTTGCGCAGGTGCTGGGCCAGCTCGAAACCACTCAGGCCCGGCAGGTCCAGATCCAGCAGGCCGACGTCGAAATCGCCGGCACTGATCTCGCGCAGCGCCGCCAGCGCATGGCCGGCATGCACCACCTCGTGGCCGCGTGCGCTCAACAGGCCACGCACCACGTCGGCCACGGTGGCATCGTCCTCGACCAGCAGCACCCGCAGCGGCGGCATGTTCGCCGCTTCGTCGCGATGCCCCTCGGCCGATGCCTCGGCATCGCTGTTCACCACCAGCGGCAACGGCAAGGTCACGCCGAAACAGGTGCCCCGACCCAGCTGGCTCTCCACCTGGATCCGCCCCTGCATCGCATGCGCCAGCTCGCGGCAGATCGCCAGACCGAGGCCACTGCCACCGTACTGCGCGGCGGTTCGTGCACCATCGGCCTGCTCGAAGCGGCGGAACAGGCGCTGCTGTTGTTCCTGGCTGATGCCCGGGCCGGTATCGCGCACCTCGAAGTGCAGCGCACGCAGCTCGCCATCGCAACGTGCATGCAGGGTGATAGTGCCGCGGCTGGTGAATTTCACTGCGTTCGACAGCAGGTTGAGCAGGATCTGCCGCACGCGCATGGCATCACCGGTCGCCTGCAGGCCCGCAGGCAGCTGGTTGTCGAGGACGAAGCGCAGGCCCTTCTGTGCAGCCAGCGGGCCCATCAGCGCCGCCAGATCCTGCAACAGGCCATTCAACGCAAACGACTGCGACTGCAGTTCCAGGCGCCCGGACTCGATCCGCGCCAGGTCCAGCGCATCGTTGACCAGGTGCAGCAGGTGCTCGCCAGCATGCCGGATCGACTGCGTGTAGCCACGCTGCTGCGGGTCCAGTGGCGAGGCAAGCAGCAGCTCGCTCATGCCCAGCACGCCGGTCATCGGCGTGCGGATCTCATGGCCAAGGTTGGCCAGGAAGCGGGTCTTGGCCGCCGACGCCTGCTCGGCCAGTTCCTGCTTGTGCAGCGCCAGCTGGTAGGCGTGCCGCCGCTGCAGGCGGCGTCGGTACAGCCAGGCAAACCAGCTGGTCAGCAGCAACCCGACCGACGCCAGCACCAGCAGGCCGGACAGGCTGCGCCACCACGGCGGCTGCACGCGAAATTCCAGGCTCTGCACCCGCGACCACACATGGTCGGCCGACCGGGCCTGTACTTCCAGCCGGTAGCTGCCCGGCGCCAGGCGCGAGAACAGGCGCTCGCCGGCCGGGCCGACTTCGACCCAATCGGGGTCGTAGCCGGCCAGGCGGTAGCGGTACGTATTGGACGCCGAGTCGGCGAAGGACAGCAATCGCGCGACGATGCGCAGGTCGCGGTCGCCATCGGCGATCTGCAACGGCGCATCGTGGGTCATGTCCAGCACCTGCTCGTTGCGGCGCACTTCCACCCGCTCGATCACCAGCGGGGCGCGACGGACCGAAGGCCGTACCTGCTCCGGGTCGAACACCACCGCGCCCGCTGCCGTTCCGGCCACCAGATGGCCATCGGCCGCTGCGATCAAGGTGTGCTCGCGGAATTCCTGGCTTGGCAGGCCGTCGTGCACGCCGTACAGGCGCACGCTCTGCCCATCGGCACTGACACGTACCAGGCCGCGTGCGCTGGTCGCCCAGGCCACGCCCTGCGCATCCACCACCAGGCCGGAGGCGGAGATCGCCGGATAGCCCTGTTCGGCACCGACCACCGCCTGCCGTTCCAGGCGTCCCTGGCTCCAGCGGTAACGGGACAGGCGACCATCCTCGGACAACCAGACCTGGCCGTCACGGCCCACATGCAACGCATGGATCGCCGTTGCCGGCGCACCCGGCACCGGCTGGAAGCGCTCGCTTTCCGGCAGCCACTGCAACAGGCCACGGCTGCTGGCCAGCCAGATGTGGTCCTGCGGACCGCATTCCACATCGAGGTTGAGCTGGCCCTGCTGCAGGCCGCGCTGGCCATTGTCCAGCTGGCGCCGCACGTGGCCGTCGAGATCGCGCTGCTGCACGCCTGCGGGCAGCATCAACCAGAGGCTGTCGCCGTCGCAGGTCATCATCGCTTCGACCACCCCTTCCATCGCCGCATCTGCACCGGCATCACGGCCCCAACGACGCAGTTCGCGCCGTTGCGGGTCGTAGCGCACCAGCGCATCGGTCGATCCAATCCAGACCTGGCCACGCCGGTCCTCACGCACCGAGGTCAACCAGTGCATGCCGTTGACCCAGGTGCGATGCTGCTCGATCCTGCCGGTCTTCGGATCGAAGCGGTCCAGCGCGCCATGGCTGCCCACCGTCCAGACGCCGCCGTTGCTGGAGGGGCTGGTACCCAGCACGAGCGCATTGCGCAGCGAGCTGGGGTCGTCCTCCAGGCGCGACAGCACCGAGAACTGCCACCAGCGTGGCAGCAGGTGCCACAGCCCGGCATTGGTGCTGGCCAACCAGATGCCACCTTCGCGGTCCTCGTAGGCACCGGTCCAGTTCGGCCGTACCGGACCGCGCGCGATCGCGCTGTACAGCGGCACGGTCTGGTACTGGCCATCGACCGCACGCCCCAGCCCGGTGCGTGTATCCAGCCAGTGCCCGCCCTGCTCGTCGCGCAGCATCATGCCCAGCACCTGCTCGCCCGGCGGCAGCTTCCACGGGGGGGCTTCGAAGCGGCCATCCGGGCGGCGCACGGTGGCGCCGGCCATCGTGCTGATCCACAGGCTGCCATCCGGTTCGGCGGTCAGTCCGTTGATCAGAAGGCTGGGGATGATGTCCGTACCGACACGCTCGAAGTCGGTCCCGGTCCAGCGCGCCACGCCATGCTTGGTGCCGATCCACAGGCTGCCATCGGCCAGCGTGGCCAGGTAGGGCACCGACGACGAAGGCAGGCTGCGCGGATTGTTCGGCTCGGGCAGGAAGCGCTGCAGGCGATCCTGGCTGTCCAGGCGGTACAGGCCGCCTTCGTGGGTACCGAACCAGATCGAGCCATCAGGCGTGCTGGCCAGGCTCCAGACCGTGTTGGTACCCATCAACGGCTGGCTGCTGCGGTCGTAGAAGTGCAACTGGCGGCGGTCGGCCGACATGCGCACCAGGCCGGCGTTCTCGGTGCCTATCCACAACTGGTTGCGGGCATCGACCAGCACCGTCCAGATGCGGTTGTCACGCAGTCCATCCTCGGAACGCCACACGCGGTAGGTGCGGCCGTCATAGCGGGCCAGGCCATCGTTGGTGGCGATCCACAGGTAACCGTAGCGATCCTCGGCCATGCGGTTGACGGTATTGGACGGCAGGCCATCGAACACCGTCACCTGCCGCGGGCTCGGAGGCACCGGCTGTGCCGCAGCGGGCAACGCGCAGCACAGGAGGACCAGCAGCAGCATCGCCGCCCGCAGATACACCACCGATTGCCTCCTCACGCTGGTCCTGATGATTCCCGCGCTGCGGGCGTCGGCATGGTAAACCGAAAGTCGCGCCGTTCACGCCCGGCGTCGGCGTCGTCACGCAGTCGCCTGTCGTTTCGCACGCGCCTGGGCGATGGCCGTCACCAGCAGGTCGCCGGTCACCGGCTTGCGCAGGAAGCCATCGAAGCCTGCGGCCAGCACCTGGGTTTCGGCATAGGCATCGGAACGGGCGGTCACCGCCACCAGCGGCAGTTCATAGCCCATGGTGCGCAGCTGGCGGGCGATGGCCGTACCGTCCAGCGCGGGCAGATCGAGATCGAGCAGGCCGACGTCGAAACCATCGGTGGCGATCTCCGACAGCGCGCCCAGGCCATGCAGCACGTGGACCACCTCATGCCCGCGCACGCGCAGCAGGCCGGCGATGACCTCGGCCACCGTGGCATCGTCCTCGACCAGCAGGATGCGCAGCGGCGGCAGTTCCGGCAGGGCCGCCACGTCGCCCGCTTCGCTGGCGGCCTGGCGCGTCCAGGGCAGGGGCAGGCGCACGCGGAACCGCGCGCCCTTGCCAGGCTGGCTGTCCACTTCGATGCGCCCCCCCATCGCCACCGCCAGTTCCTGGCAGATCGCCAGCCCCAGACCACTGCCGCCGTAGCGCGACGCGGTACGCGGGCCGTCGGCCTGTTCGAAACGATGGAACAGGCGCTGCTGCTGCTCGGCATTGATGCCCGGGCCGCTGTCATGCACTTCGAAACACAGGCCGCCCTTTTCTTCCAGGCGTACGGCCAGGCCGACGTGGCCGCGCTCGGTGAATTTGATCGCGTTGCCGAGCAGATTCAGCAGGATCTGGCGCACGCGCATCTCGTCGCCACTGACACTGATCGGCCCGGGCGGGTCTTCGCCGCGCTGGAACACCAGCTGGCGTTGCTGCGCGATCGGCTGCATCAGGCCCTGCACCTGGTCCAGCAGCTCCCCCAGATCGAACGGGCGCAGGTCCAGCTCCAGCCGCCCGGCTTCGATCCGGGCCAGGTCCAGGGCATCGTTGACCAGCCGCAGCAGATGGCTGCCGGCCTGCTGGATGGACCCGGCGTAGCCGCGCTGCACCGGATCCAGCGGAGTCGCCAGCAGCAGTTCGCTCATGCCCAGCACGCCAGTCATTGGCGTGCGGACTTCGTGGCCCAGCGTAGCCAGGAAACGGCTCTTGGCCTGCGAGGCCTGCTCGGCCAACTGCTGCTTGTGCACCGTCAGCTGCCATTGCTGGCGGCGGCGCAGCCGCGCGCGGATCGACCAGACCAGAACCACCAGCAGCAACGACCCCAGCAGGATGTAGCCGAATATCGCCATGCCGCTGCGCCACCACGGCGGCAGCACCTTCACCTGCAACTGCTGCGAAGGTGTCCACGCGCCCCGGGCAGTCGCGGCCTGCACCTCGATGACATAGCGGCCGGTCGGCAGCCGCGACAGGGTGCGCTGGCCATCGCCCCCCTGCTCCACCCAGTCCTGGTCGTAACCCTGCACGCGGAAGCGATACCGGTTGCCCTGCGGGCTGGCATAGGAAAGCAGCCGCGCATCGATCTGCAGATCGCGGTCGTCCGGTCCCAGCAGCAGGGTGCCGGTGAGCGGCAGCGGTTGCCAGCCGCGTGCGTCGTCGCGCCGCACCCGCACTTCGGCGATCACCAGCGATGAAGGCGGCAGCACGGTGTCGTCGGCATTCACATCAAAGGCGACCAGGCCGGTCTGGGTAACCGCCAACACGCGGCCATCGGCGTTCACCGCAGGTGGCCGACCGGTGAACTCGGCATCGGACAGGCCATCGCGTTCGTTGAACTGTTGCAGGCGCCGCGTCTTCGGGTCCCACCGCAGCAGGCCGCGCGGCGTCGTGGCCCACAGCTGGCCATTGTCGGCCAGCGCCAGCCCCCCCATGGTCACCGGCGGCACGCCCGCACTGCCGTCGATGCGCTGGATCAGGCGCAGGCTCATGCCATCCCACTGGTAGCGCTCGAAGGCGCCTTGGCGCGCCAGCCACAACTGCTGCGGATCGATCCATGCCAGATCGTAGATCGGGCCGCGCGAAACGCCGGGCACTGCCTCGAAGCGTCCGGCCTGCTCACGCCAGATGCCCATGTCGCCCATCACCCAGGGCCGGCCGTGGGCGTCGAAGCGGATCTGCTCGATCGGCGCATCGGCCGTCCCGCGGAAATGTTCCAGCGGATGACTGTGCAGCAGCCGGCCCTCTGCATCGCGCTGCTGCAGGTCCAGGCCCATCACCGACACCCACACCGTGCCATCAGGGGCCTGCCGCATCAGGTCGATGCGCTGGCGCAGGTCGGCACTGCCATCGATCCGCAGATCACGCAATGCGCCGGTGGCCGGATCGTAGACGCTGATGCGGCCGCCGCGTCCCAGCCACAGGCGACCATCCGGGCGCGGCAGCACCGACCACACCACGCCGTTGCCGAGCTGCCGGTCGCTGGCCAGCAGGCGCAGGGTGCCCTGCGCATCAAGCTGGTACACCCCTCGCGCCGAGCCGACGTAGTAGTTCTTCCCGTCGCTGGCCGCGCTCAACAGGTACTGGCTGTCCAGCGGCTTGCCGTCGAGCTGGTTCCAGATCGAGAAGCGCCGCCAGTCCGGTGGCAGATAGGCCAGGCCCTGGGTCAGCAACGCCACCCACAGTCCGCCCTCGTGGTCCTGCAGCAGGTCAAGCACACCGCTGTGCGCGGTCAGGAAGCCGCTGCCGCGGTCCCCCTCCAGCCGGCGCAACGCCGCCGCATCCCCTCGCAACAGGCCATCGGAGGTACCCGCCCAGTAGCCCCCCTGGCGATCGGCCAGGACCAGGGCCGACCGCAGCTGGGCACTGTCGGCCCATCGCGGGCGACTGACCCGGTCCTGCCCATCGATGCGGTAGAGGCCATCGTTCTGGCTGCCTACCCAGATCGAACCGTCTGCATCACGGCTCAACCGGAGCACGCTCAGCCTCCCCAGTTCCCGCGCGGCCACCGGCTCGAAGCCGCTGCCGTTCCAACGCGCCACACCGGCTTCGGTGCCGACCCACAGGCGGCCCCGCGCGTCGACCAGGCTGGTGAAGATGCTGTTGCTGGGCAGGCCACCCGGGCGCGCGGGATCATGGGTGTAGAGGCGCACGCTGCCGTCTTCGCCGAAACGGCAGACGCCATGGTTGTTGGTCCCGATCCACAAGGCGTCGTCGACATAGGCCAGTGCCCAGAACTGCCCCTGGCAGGTGGAATTGACCGTATCGAAGGTCTGGAAGCGCTCGCGGTCGGCATCCAGGCGTGCCACGCCCTTGCCATTGATGCCCACCCAGACCCGGTCCAGCGGGTCGATCAGCAGGGTCTCGATCTCGTTGCCAGGCAACGAGCCCGGCTGTTCCGGGTCGTGCTCCCAGACCCGCAGGCTGTTGCCGTCATAGCGGGCGAGTCCACCATCGGTGGCGGCCCAGACGTGGCCCTGGCGATCCTCGGCCAGCGCCACCACCATGCGAGACGGCAAGCCTTCGGCGGCACCGAAGCGGCGCAGGCGTGGTGTTTCTGCCATGTCCAGGGTCGCAGCCGCCGTGGCCATCGCCACCAGCAGCAGTCCCATACCTGCGATGCCACGGCACCACAGGCGCCAGCCGCTCGTCATCCTGAACCCCCTGTCCTGCGCCGATTGTCACACAGGGCCGGGGTCATGGCTGCAACAGCCTGTTTCCAGCGGCGGCACCACCACGAACTGTTGCACCCATGCACGCAACGTTGGCAGGGGGCTGTGCGTATGATCGCAGCGTCCCCTTCCGGAGCCCGCCATCGATGCGTCCCTGCCTGGCCCTGCTGCCGATGCTGCTCGCCACCGCCCCTGCCTGGGCGGCCGCTGACACCTATCGCCTCGATCCGGTGCACACGCGGGTGCTGTTCTCGATCGACCACGCAGGCTACTCGCAGGCCATGGGCACGGTATCGGGCAGCGAGGGGCGCGTGCGGTTCGATCCCGACAACTGGCGCGACGCCACCGTGGAAGTGGATATTCCGGTGTCGCGGCTGGACCTTGGTGATGCCAAGTGGAACCAGGCCACCTTGGCCCGCAGCCTGCTCGACGGCGAGCGCTTCCCGACCGCGCGGTTCGTCTCCACCAAAGTCGAACCGATCGATGCCAGGCGCGCCCACGTGATCGGCACGCTGACCCTGCGCGGGGTCAGCCAGGAAATCACGCTGGATGTGACCCTCAACGCCATCAAGCGCTATCCGCTTCCCCCGTTCCGACGCACCGCCGGTTTTTCCGGCAGCACCACGCTGAGCCGGCGCGCGTTCGGCATCACCGCCTGGCCGGGCGTCATCGGTGATGCAGTACAGCTGAGGATCGAGGCGGAAGCCACCCTCGACCGCAGCGACGCCCCGGGAACTCCCGCTCCCCTTCCACACTCCGACCCCAAGACGGCCCGCTAGAGGACCCCTCATGACCGCCAAGAACACCCCCGCCGCCTGGGGGAGCGTCAGCCAGATCCTGCACTGGTTGATCGCACTGCTGATCCTCGCCCTGGGCGTGGTCGGCCTGACCATGGACGAACTGCCCAAGACGCCCAAGTACTTCTGGGTCTACACCGCGCACAAGTCGATCGGCATCACCGTGCTGGCGCTGGTGCTGTTCCGCCTGGGCTGGCGCCTGTACGCCGGGGCACCGAAGCCGGTGCCGGGCGTGCCCAGCTGGCAGGAGCGCATTGCCAGCGCCACCCACGTGCTGCTGTATGTGCTGATGTTCGCCATCCCGCTGTCGGGCTGGCTGTACGATTCGGCCAGTGGCCTGCGCCCGTTCCGTTGGTTCGGCCTGGTCGACGTGCCCAAGCTGAGCGGCCCCGACCCGCAGGTCGTCGCGGTGTCCCATGCCCTCCACGAATACGGCTTCTGGCTGTTGATCGCGGTGGTGCTGGCCCATGCCGGCGCTGCCTTCTACCACCACCTGTTCCAGCGCGATGCAACGCTGTCCCGCATGTTGCCGCGTGGCTGGCTCGCCTCCCCTCAGAAGGACTGACCGATGAACCTGAAACTGACCACTCCGGCCGCCGTGGCCGCCGCCCTGGCCGGCATGCTGGCCACCGCTCCGGCACTCGCTGCCGATTACGCGCAGGCTCCCGGCGCCGGTTCGATCCTGGTGTTCGCCACCAAGTACGACGGCGAAGTGTTCACCGGCAGCTTCCCTGGCTTCGCGACCAAGCTCAGCTTCGACCCGGCCAACCCGGCTGCCGGTTCGCTGGATGTGGTGATTCCGCTGGCAGGCGCCAAGAGCGGCAACAGCGATCGTGACTCGACCCTGCAGGGCGCCGACTTCTTCAACGTCGGCAAGTTCGCCACCGCGCGCTACACCGCCAAGGGCTTCCGCGCCATGGGCAATGACCAGTTCGCCGCCGATGGCACCCTGGAGCTTCGTGGTGTCAGCAAGCCGGTCACGCTGACCTTCACCTGGAAGCCGGGCACCCAGCCGGTGCTGACCGGCAAGGCCACGGTCAAGCGCCTGGACTTTGGCGTCGGCGGCGGTGACTGGGCCGACACCAAGACCATCCCGGACGAAACCGCGATCA
>NZ_JAOCGL010000130.1:0-9292 GCF_029842485.1 Stenotrophomonas sp. GD03777 | reverse complement strand
ACCGGAACACCACCGTGCGGTGCCCGTTGAGCAGGATGCGGTGCTCCACATGGCGGCGCACCGCGCGCGCCAGCACCAGCGATTCGGTATCGCTGCCCAGCCGCACCAGCTCGCGCGGCGCCATCGCGTGGTCCACGCGGGCCACGTCCTGTTCGATGATCGGGCCTTCGTCCAGATCCTCGGTGACGTAATGCGCGGTGGCGCCGATGATCTTGACCCCGCGCGCGTGCGCCTGATGATACGGCTGAGCGCCCTTGAAGCTGGGCAGGAAGCTGTGATGGATGTTGATCGCACGGCCGGCCAGCACGCGGCACAGCGTGGGTGACAGGATCTGCATGTAGCGCGCCAGCACCACCAGGTCGATGCGCTCACGCTCGACCAGGTCGATGATCTGCTGCTCCTGCACCGCACGCGTATCGGCGGTCACCGGCAGGTGGTGGAACGGTACCTGGTAAGACGCGGCCAATGGCGCAAAGTCGGCGTGGTTGGACGCCACTGCCGCGATATCGACCTTCAGCTGGCCGCTGTGGGCACGGAACAGCAGGTCGTTGAGGCAGTGCCCCTGCTTGCTGACCAGCACCAGCAGGCGTGCCCGGCGGCGCCCATCATGCAGCTGCCAGTCCATGCCGAAGCCTTCGGCAAGTTTGGCCATCGCGGCATGCACGGTCTCCAGCAGCAGGCTGGCATCGCGGTCGAAATGCACGCGCAGGAAGAAGCGGCCACTTTCCTCGTCGCCAAACTGCTGGGCGTCGAGGATGTTGCAGCCGTGGTCGAACAGCAGGCCGGACACTCGGTAGACGATACCGGTACGGTCGGGGCAGGACAGGGTGAGGATGGAATCGGGGCGCATCGCCACAGTGTAGGGCAGCTTCCTGCCCAGCAGCCGGATGATCACCGATGCAACCGAACCGCTTGGTTCAGTCCCAAGCGATACTTGGCCATCACCGTGGCAAGCTGGTCGGTCATGAACCTGTTGCAACTGATCCGCAGCTTCACCCGCACCGCAGAGACCGGCAGCATTGCCGCCGCGGCCCGCATCCTTGGCATCAGCGCCACCGCGGTCGGCCAGAACATCAACCGGCTGGAAGCGCATCTGGGCGTACGGCTGCTGAACCGGAGTACGCGCCAGCTGGCCCTCAGCGAGGCCGGCGCGCTGTACCTGGCGCAGGTGCGCCACATCAAGGGCGACCTGGCGCGCGCGCAGGCGATGGTGACTGCCGGTGATATCGAACCGGCCGGTCCCCTGCGCATCGCCAGCAGCAGCGCCTTCGGCCGCCACGTGCTGGCACCGTTGCTGCCGTCACTGCAGCAGCGCTACTCGCAACTGCAGCTGGAGCTGCGCCTGACCGACCGCGCCGTGCAGCATGGTCCAGAGGCGGTGGATGCCAGCATCCGCATCGGCGCGCAGCTGGAGGACGGTGTGGTCGCACGGCAGCTGGCGCGCGTGCCATTCGTGTTCTGCGCCTCACCAACCTACCTGAAGACCCATGGCACGCCGCAGGAACCCTCGGACCTGGGCAGCCATCGCGGGCTGCTGCACCGCTTCCCCACCGATGGCCGGCCGCTGCGCTGGGGCCTGCTGAAGGACGGCCAGCGCGTGGACGCCGCGCTGCCGCCGAGCATGGTCTGCGATGACATCGATGCGCTGGCGTCGCTGGCGGCGGCCGGTGCCGGCATCACCCGGCTCGCCGCATTCGTGGCCGAGCCGTACCTGCGCGATGGCCGCCTGCAGGCGGTGTTCGGCGCCGACACCGCGTGGCGCCCGGAACCGATGGAAGTCTACTTCTGCGTCAGCGACCGCCGCGATTTCACCGCCAAGATCCGCGCGCTGTTCGAGCACCTGCAGGCCGGCATGGCGCCGGCCTGGCGGGTGTGAGCCTCAGCGCGCCTTGAACACGCCGCGCGCATCGCGCGGCTCGCAGCGCAGGTACTGCGGCGCCGGCTCCACGCTGTCGCGCAATGCGGCAGCAGCGTGCCACGGCCAGCGCGGGTCGTAGAGGATGCCGCGTGCCAGCGCTACCGCATCGGCGTGGCGATGGCGCAGGATCGATTCGGCTTGCTCGGGCTCGGTGATCATGCCCACCGCGATCACCGGCATGCGTACCTTGGTCTTGATCGCCGCGGCGAACGGCACCTGGTAACCGGGACCGACGGTGATCTTCTGGCGTTCGTCCAGGCCACCGCTGGAGACATGCAGGAAATTGCAGCCGCGCGCGTCCAGCACCTGGGCCAGCGCTTCACTCTGCACCAGGTCCCAGCCGCCATCGACCCAGTCGCTGGCGGAAATGCGTACGCCCACGGCGATCTTGTCCGATACCGCCGCACGCACAGCGTCGAACACCTCCACCAGCAGGCGCAGGCGGTTCGGCAGCGAGCCGCCATAGCCATCGGTGCGGTGGTTGCTCAGCGGCGACAGGAACTGGTGCAGCAGGTAGCCGTGCGCGGCATGCAGCTCGATCAGCTCGAAGCCCAGGCGCTCGGCGCGCACCGCACTGGCGGCGAAAGCGGCGATGAGCTCGGCGATGCCGGCCTCGTCCAGTTCCTGCGGTGCCGGATCGGCGGCATGGAACGGCAGCGGCGACGGCGCCACCGTGGCCCAGCCACGCGCATCATCGCCCGGCAACTGGCCGCCGCCGTCCCACGGGCGCTTCACCGAGGCCTTGCGACCGGCGTGGCCGAGCTGGATGCCCAGCGGCATCGGCGACCAGCGGCGGACGCTGGCCAGCACCTGTGCCAACGCGGCCTCGGTGCCGTCATCCCACAGGCCGAGGTCGGCCCAGCTGATGCGGCCGCGCGGCTCGACCGCAGTGGCTTCCAGGATCAGCAGGCCGGCGCCGGACTGCGCCAGGTTGCCCAGGTGCATGGCGTGCCAGTCGCTGGCGCGACCGTCTTCGGCGGAGTACTGGCACATCGGCGCGATGACGATGCGGTTGGACAGGGTGAGGGGGCCGAACGAGATCGGCGAGAACAGCTGGCTCAAGACGGTGATGAACGACGTAGGGGGTGCGTATTGCACCGCTGCGCGGCTCGCGGATCAACCATCTGGATGGATCGCTGTTTCGTGTGACCTGCAGCAGCCGAGCGTGCGCCCGGCTCTACAGAAGCCCTCGCCCCTTGTAGAGCCGAGCCCGTGCTTGGCTCAGCGCGCAGCCCACGTGGCCAGCGCTTCAGCGCAGTCCCGCTCATCCTTGAACAACAGCAGGTCGTCGGCTCGGGTGCGGCCTCGGTTCAGCGCCACCACCGGCAACCCTGCCTTCGCGGCCGCCTGCACGAAGCGGAAGCCGGAATAGACCATCAGCGACGAGCCCACCACCAGCACGGCATCAGCCTGTTGCAGGTGGTCATGCACCGCCGCCACCCGTTCACGGGGCACGTTTTCGCCGAAGAACACCACGTCCGGTTTCAGCAGGGCGCCGCAGGACGGGCAATCGGGCACCACGAAGCTGGAGAAATCGGTCTCCAGATCGGCATCGCCATCCGGGGCGATGCCGGCCTCCAGCGCGTCCCAGCCCGGGTTGGCGTCCAGCAGGCGCTGCTGGAAGTCCTCGCGACCGCTGCGGCGTTCGCAGCCCATGCAGCGCACCTGATCCAAGCGGCCATGCAGGTCGATCACGTTGTGGCTGCCGGCGCGCTGGTGCAGGCCATCCACGTTCTGGGTCAGCAGCACCTGCAGCTTGCCGCGGCTTTCCAGGGCGGCCAGGGCCTGGTGGGTGCCGTTGGGCCGGGCCAGGCCGAAGCGCGGCCAGCCCAGCAGGCTGCGCGCCCAGTAGCGCTGGCGGGTAGCCGCCTCGCCCATGAACGCCTGGTAGGTCACCGGCGGCGTACGTTTCCACTGGCCGTCGGCATCGCGGTAGTCGGGAATGCCCGAGGCAGTGCTGCAGCCGGCGCCGGTCAGCACGAACAGGCGCTGGGCGCGGTCGATGAAGTCGGTCAGCGGCGGGGTCATGGGAGCCAGATGGGGGCGCGTGGGCGCCCCCGCAAGCGGCGGCTCAGGCCGTCGGCAGCGGCGGCACCGCGATCGGGTGGCCTTCCTCGTCCAGCGCGATCATCACGAAGTGGCCGCGGGTACACAGCTTGCGCTCGCCGCTGTGCAGGTCTTCGGCGACCAGCTCCACCTCGACCTTCATCGAGCTGCGGCCGACTTCGACGATGCGGCCGATGGTCTCGACCATCTGGCCGATGCGGATCGGCAGCTTGAAGTCGACCTGGTCGCTGCGCGCGGTCACTACGGTGCGGCGCGAGTAGCGGGCGGCGGCCAGGAAGGCCGCCTTGTCCATCCATGCCAGCGCCTGGCCACCAAACAGGGTGCCGAGGTGGTTGGTGTGGTTGGGGAAGACGATTTCGGCCATGCGCACTTCGGTGGGCGGCACGGTCTCGGGGATCGGGGTCATGGGGGTGCTTCGGTGTGGGGTCCGGCAATTTTAAGCCAGGCCCCGTGCAGGCGGCGCTACACTGCGCCACGCCCCCTGCCAGGACCGCCCATGCCCGCGACCTCCGACCTGCTGGCCTTCGCCCTCATCTCGCTGGGCATGGTGCTCACGCCCGGGCCGAACATGATCTACCTGGTGTCGCGCTCGATCTGCCAGGGCCGTCGCGCCGGCCTGATCTCACTGGGCGGGGTGGCGCTGGGCTTCGTGTTCTACATGCTGTGCGCGGCACTGGGCATCACCGCCCTGCTGATGACCGTGCCGTTCGCCTACGACGCGCTGCGCATCGGTGGCGCGCTGTACCTGTTGTACCTGGCCTGGCAGGCAGTGAAGCCGGGCGGCCGCTCGCCGTTCGCGGTGCGCGACCTGCCGCCGGATGGCCCGCGCAGACTGTTCACAATGGGCTTCCTGACCAACCTGCTGAACCCGAAAATCGCGGTGATGTACCTGTCGCTGCTGCCGCAGTTCCTGCACCCGGAAGGGCATGGCAGCGTGCTGATGCAGTCGCTGGTGCTGGGCTTCACCCAGATTGCGGTCAGTGTCAGCGTCAACGCGGTGATCGCGGTGATGGCCGGCAGCATCGCCGGCTTCCTGACGGCGCGCCCAACCTGGCAGGCGGTGCAGCGCTGGCTGATGGGCACGGTGCTGGCCGGTCTGGCGGTGCGCATGGCGGTGGAAGGGCGGCGCTGATCGTAGAGTCGAGCCATGCTCGACTCTACAAAAGCCAGGCGCGCAACAAAAAACCCCGGCATCGGCCGGGGTCTTTCGTTGCGACAGGCCTGACCGGTTCGATCAGAAGTTCATGTCGAAGGCGACTTCGCCCTGCACGCCGACCTGGTAGGCCGAGACGCGGCGTTCGAAGAAGTTGGTCAGTTCCTGCACGTCCTGCAGTTCCATGAACGGCAGCGGGTTGCGCACGTTGTACTTCTTTTCCATGCCCAGCTTGGCAAAGTGCTGGTCGGCGCAGTGCTGCAGGTACTGGCGCATGTCGCGGGTGGAAATGCCAGCCACGCCACCGGACAGCACGTCCTCGGCGAACTGCACTTCGCATTCGATGGCTTCGGCCAGCATGTCGTAGACCTGCTGCTTCATTTCATCGTCGAACAGGTCCGGCTCTTCCTCACGCACCACGCGCACCGACTCGAAGGCGAACTCCATGTGCGCGCTTTCGTCGCGGAACACCCAGTTGGTGCCCGAGGCCAGGCCTGGCAGCAGGCCGCGCGAACGGAAGTAGTACACGTAGGCGAACGCAGCGAAGAAGAACAGGCCTTCGATGCAGGCAGCGAAGCAGATCTGGTTGAGCAGGAACTGGCGGCGCTGTTCGCGGGTCTCGATGCGGGTCAGGTCCTGGATCGAGTCGATCCACTTGAAGCAGAAATCGGCCTTCTTCTTGATCGAGTCGATGTTCTCCACCGCCGAGAACGCCTTGGCGCGCTCTTCCGGGTCCGGCAGGTAGTTGTCGAGCAGGGTCAGGTAGAACTGCACGTGCAGCGCTTCTTCATACAACTGGCGCGACAGGTACATGCGCGCTTCCGGCGCATTGAGGTGCTGGTACAGGTTCAGCACCAGGTTGTTGGACACGATCGAGTCGCCGGTGGCGAAGAACGCGACCAGGCGGTGGATCAGGTGGCGCTCGCCCGGCGACATCTTGCTGTGCAGGTCGGTGATGTCGATCTGGAAGTTGATCTCTTCCACCGTCCAGGTGTTCTTGATCGCATTCCGGTACATGTCATAGAACTGCGGGTAGCGCATCGGGCGCAGGGTCAGTTCAAAACCGGGATCGAGCAGCATCTGCTTGGGCTTGTCGGCCATGGGTGTTTCCTTGAATTCTCGGGTCAAAACGCCGGGCATGGCCCGGCGCTACCTTGGTGTTTCCGTGCTGCAGCCGAGCATGGCTCGGCTCTACAGGTGCGAGGTGTTCGAGTGCCGACCAACGGTCGGCACCCACCGCGCGGCGTGTTACTGGCAGGCCTCGCAGGCTTCCGGGTTTTCCAGCGAGCAGGCGATGGCTTCGTCCGGGCTGAACACCTTGGCCGGTGCGGCGGCACTCACCGTGGTCTTGGCGATCTTGGTGGCCGGGCGCGAACGCAGGTAGTAGGTGGTCTTGATGCCCTGCTTCCAGGCGTACATGTACATGGAGGACATCGCGCCGATGTTCGGGCTTTCCATGAACAGGTTGAGCGAGGCCGACTGGTCGATGAAGGCGCCACGCTCGGCGGCCATGTCGATCAGCGAACGCATCGGCAGTTCCCACGCGGTGCGGTAGACCTCGCGCAGCGTTTCCGGGATCTGCGCCACGCCGGCGATGGAGCCTTCGGCCAGCTTGATGGCATCGCGCATCTCCGGCGTCCACAGGCCCAGCTTCTTCAGCTCGTTGACCAGGTAGCGGTTGACCTGCAGGAAGTCACCGGACAGGGTCTCGCGCTTGAACAGGTTGGACACCTGCGGCTCAACGCACTCGTAGCAGCCGGCGATCGAGGCGATGGTCGCGGTCGGCGCGATCGCGATCATCAGCGAGTTGCGCAGGCCGTGTTCCTTGATGCGCTCACGCAGGGCATCCCAGCGCGCAGTGTCTTCCGGCACCACGTTCCAGGCATCGAACTGCAGTTCGCCGCTGGCGGCACGGGTGTCGTTGAACGACGGGTGCTTGCCGCGTTCCTGGGCCAGCTCGCAGGAGGTTTCCAGCGCGTGGAAGTAGATCGCTTCGGCGATCTTCTTCGACAGCGCGCGGGCTTCGGCGCTGTCGAACGGCAGGCGCTTGCGGAAGAACACATCCTGCAGGCCCATGCAGCCCAGGCCGACCGGACGCCAGCGCAGGTTGGCGCGGCGGGCGGTTTCGATCGGGTAGAAGTTCAGGTCGATGACGCGGTCGAGCTGGCGCACGGCCAGGCGCACGGTCTCGGCCAGCTTCTCGAAGTCGAACTCGTTGTGCTCGTCGAAGTGGTTGCCCAGGTTGATCGAACCCAGGTTGCACACTGCGGTTTCATCGTTGGAAGTGACTTCCAGGATTTCGGTGCACAGGTTGGACAGGTGGATCACGTTGCCCGGACGCAGGGTCTGGTTGCTGGCGCGGTTGCACTTGTCCTTGAAGGTCATCCACCCGTTGCCGGTCTCGGCCAGCGTACGCATCATGCGGGCGTACAGCTTGCGCGCGGAAATGGTGCGGTTGGCCTTGCCCTGGGCTTCGGCCTGCAGGTAGGCAGCCTCGAAGGCTTCGCCAAACAGGTCGGTGAACTCCGGCACGACGCGCGGATCGAACAGCGACCATTCCTGGTCGGCCTCGACGCGCTTCATGAACAGGTCCGGCACCCAGTTGGCCAGGTTCAGGTTGTGCGCACGGCGGGCTTCGTCACCGGTGTTGTCACGCAGTTCGAGGAAGTCCTCGATGTCGGCGTGCCAGGTTTCCAGGTACACGCAGGCTGCGCCCTTGCGCTTGCCGCCCTGGTTCACCGCGGCCACGGACGAATCCATGGTCTTCAGCCACGGCACGATGCCGTTGGAGTGGCCGTTGGTCGACTTGATCAGCGAACCGCGCGAACGCACGCGGGTGTAGCTGACGCCGATGCCGCCGGAGAACTTCGACAGCTGGGCGATGTCGCCGTACTTGGCATAGATCGACTCCAGCGAGTCCTGCGGCGAGTCCAGCAGGAAGCACGAGGACAGCTGCTCGTGGGTGGTGCCGGAGTTGAACAGGGTCGGGCTGGACGGCAGGTAGTCCAGATTGCCCATGCGCTTGTACAGCGCCAGGGTCTCGGACACGTCCTCGCTCAGCGCGCTGGCGATGCGCAAGAAGAACTGCTGCGGGGTCTCGATCACCTTGCGGGTGTGCGGATGGCGCAGCAGGTAACGGTCGTACAGGGTACGCAGGCCGAAGTAATCGAAGTTCAGGTCCAGCGCGCCGTCGATGGCGTCGTTGAGCTTGCGTGCATTGGTCTGCACGAAGTTCAGCAGGCGGTCGTTGATCAGGCCGACTTCATGACCGCGGCTGACCGACTGCGAGAAGGCGTAGATTTCCTGGCCCGAGACTTCCTTGGCGATGTAGTTGGCCAGCAGGCGCGCAGCGAGGCGGCCGTACTCGGGCTCTTCACCGATCAGCAGGGCGGCGGTGCGGATGGACAGTTCGTCCAGCTCGCGGGTGGTGGCGCCGTTGTACAGGCCGGAAATGGTGCGGGTGGCCACGCGCATCGGATCGACGGCGTGCAGGCCTTCGGAGGAACGCTGCACCGCGCGCACGATCTTGTTCAGGTCCACCAGCTCGGTGGTCCCGTTGCGCTTGGTCACACTCATCGCGTTGGCCGTCGGCGGCGACGTCAACAGGAACTCGCTTTCCTTCTCGATGGTGGCGCTGGATTCGGTGCTCACGGCGTATGTCCTCTTGGCGTGATTGGGGGTGCTCGATGCATCGGGGTGACGCAGCCCGGGACATGACGGCCCAGGATGGCAGGACGGCGTCGCAGGGGATGAGACCCTGCGCCTGCCACTGCCGTTGACGATCGCGGATGGGTGCTGCTGCCAACCCCCAGACCTGGGGTTGCTGCGACCGACGGCCACAAGATAGTGGGGGTAGTGGGGTCCGTCAACGCCAAATGTAGTGAAATTCGGCAATCCCTTGCGCCGCAAGGATCGTGCCGACGGCGCCCGGATCAGACGCTTCAGACCTGCCGGAACGGGCTGCGCAGTCAAGCCCGAAAGGCGTCACTGCGGTGGCACAACGCACCGCGGAAACGGAACAATGACAGCTTCACATGACAGTGATGAAACTGGCTAGGGACAACCCTGTGGATAGAGCGTGGGCAGCCGGTGGGAATCCGGTGGATGCCGGGATCACCCGCCGGGCAGCGACGCGAGGCTGAACATGTCGGCCG